>VFMC01000012.1:0-10542 GCA_006515795.1 Acidimicrobiaceae bacterium
GCAGCAACCGGTGCGCTTCGTGGCCGAGTTGAGCATCATCGAGCGGTGGTCCGACGCCGACCACTGACGTGCCCAGGAATACGTGAAAGCAGGTGATGCGTGGGTCGCGACCGGGGCAAGCCTCTCGGTTCGTTGGATATGCTGCGGTCATGTCGCTCTCGGACACCTCCACCACTACGGCAAGGGTGCGCTCCGAGGTGTTCCGGACGATGACCGTCGCCGAGAAGTGGGCCGCGATCGAACAGATGAGCGAAGATGCGCGCCAGTTGGCCCGATGCGGGATCCGGTCTCGGCGACCGCAGTACTCGCCCGAAGACGTCGAACACGCGCTTCACCGACTGCTCGTCGGCGATCACCTGGCCGACCGGGCTTGGCCCGACTTCCGGCCGCTTCGCCCGTGACGCTCACTGCGTTCTTGGCCGAGGTCGTGAAGCAGCTCGAGGAGGCATCGATCGACGAAGAAACACTCCAAGGAAATGACCGAGGCTGATGTGGCGGCGTTGGTGGAGCGGCTCGACGCCGCTGTCGACGATGGCGAGGCGCGTGTCGTTGCCGGCGACGTGTTGGTCGAGTTGCGGGCCGCCGCCGCTGCGCGTCGAGCGGCGGAGGAGCGGCTGGAGGCGGCGGTGAGGGCTGGTCGTGGGGTGTGATCGGTGCTCAATTGGGTATGACGCGTCAGGGTGCCCGTCAACACTTCGAGCGACTCGTCGACACGTATGGAAAGTCGACTTGATCGTGCGCGAGACGCGCCCGTTCAGCGTCGTCGACTTCGCCAGGCGCAGACCGCTCGACGTGTCCGGTGTGTCGGTCATGGTGGCAACCGCCGAGGATGTGTTGCTGACGAAGTTGGAGTGGGCGGTTCGTTCGGGCTCGTCGCGCCAAGTCGACGACGCCCGCGGCATCGTCGCCGTGCAAGGCGAGTCGTTGGACCGCGAATACATGACGCGTTGGGCAGCAGAGCTGGGCGTCGGTGATCTGCTCGACCAAGTCCTGGCCAGACCCGAGTAGCGGGCCGACGCCCAGCGAACCGGCCGATGAACAGGTGCGCCCCGCCGTCCGTGGCGAACGTTGTCGTCATCGGCGGAACCGGAGCGTCTCTTACGAACGACTTCACGATTGATATGCATAGATAGACTCGGCCCATGAATCGTGAGGCAACGCTTGTCAGATCGAATTGCTGGAACGAGAGGTGACCGCATGACCAATACCCCGTTCGACCGGATCGAGGTTCGCGGTCTCGTCGTGACCACAGTTGTTGGAACGCTCGCCCATGAGCGCGAAATCGCCCAACCGATCAGGATCGACCTCGACCTCCATGTAAATCTTCGCGAGGCAGGCCGAACTGATGATCTGGCCGATACGACGAACTACGGCGACGTAGCAGAGCGAGTCGCGATGGCTGTACGAGGCGCGAAGGATGTGCTGCTCGAGCGGTTGGCCGACCGTATCGCCAGGGTGGCGCTCACGATCGAGCGCGTCGAGTCGGTCGACGTCACCGTCACGAAGCTGAGGCCGCCAATTCCGGAGCATCTGGAGAGCACGGGTGTGCGGATCCATCGACAGCGCACCGACTACGAGGCGGCGGTTGGTGATCCTCACGTGGCGATCGTCGCACTCGGATCGAACCTGGGTGATCGCGAGGCGTTCCTTCGCGGCGCGCTAGTGGCGCTGCGCGATGTGCACGCGATGTCACAGGTCTACGAGACCGACCCGGTCGGTGGCCCCGGCGGCCAGCAGCCGTTCTTCAACATGGTCGCCGCCATTCACACTGTTCTCGATCCCTATGCGTTTCTGCGCCGATGCCAGCAGATCGAGGGCGAGGCGCAACGGCAACGCGTCGAGCATTGGGGTCCGCGAACTCTGGACATCGATGTCCTGTTCTTCGACGACATCCGCATCGACGATCCTCGGCTGACCATTCCGCATCCACGACTCGGCGAGCGCCGGTTCGTGCTCGCGCCGCTGTCAGAGGTGGCTCTCGAGCGATGCCCGCCCGAATGGGCCTCGGTGCTTCCTCCCTTGGGTGTATACCCACGTGGACCCCTCGTGTGGCTGGCAAACGATGCATGAGTCATTCGGCGAGGCCGATGAGTGCCTCGATGGCCCGCACCCGCTTCGGATGGTGCACACGCCCGAACTCGGGTTGCTGACGGACGACGAGCTCGAGCAGCTCATCATGCTGGACGGTGCGCTTCCACGGCAGTGCCACGTAGATCGGAAGGTTGAAGCGGCGCAGCTCCCCCAACCGGGTGTAGACCTCCTTCTGGTACGAGTAGCGCTGCTCCCACGGCCAGTTCGGCGGCGCGAAGCCGGTACCGGGATCGAGGATGCACCGCTCGCGCATGCCGTAGCGGGCAGCGGTTGCGAGGCGCGCTTCGAAGAACTCGATGATCGCCCCAACCGGGTCGTGTTCCACCACCTTCAGGGTGCGCGGGTCCGGGCCCGACAGGAACGGCACAACGACCGCCACGCGATGCTCAGCCGCCACCGCCCACATCGCCTCGGCCTGCATACCGTCGGCCGCGTTGAGCACCGTTGCTCCGGCCTCCAAAGCGCGTCGGGCGACCTCAGGCCGCCATGTGTCCACACTCACGGCGGCCCCAAGCGACACGATCGCAGGCAGCACCTCCTGCAGCCGCCGCCACTCCACCTCCCAGTCGACGACCTCGGCGATGTCGGTGGAGCCCTGCCCTCCGACGTCAATCGCGTCAGCACCATCCGCAAGCAACCGACGCGCCCGCTGCAGTGCCTCGTCCGCCGTGCCGACGATGGACTCTGCGTGCAGCGAATCAGGACTGGCATTGACCACACCGAACAGGCGCATGCCGGGCAACCTACCGAGCCTCGACCGGATCGGGGGCATGTCGTCGATGAGGTCTGAGACGATACGTACCTTCGCCACCGACGGATGGACCGCGGAGCGGATCGTCGAAGCCAAGGGTGGGCAGTCGATCACGCTCTGCTTCCCTTGCCGCGACGAAGCGGCAACCATTGGAGAGCTGGTCACTACCGCTCGTCGACATCTCGTCGACGACATCGGACTGGTCGACGAGCTCCTCGTGCTCGATGACCGCTCGACCGACGACACAAACCTGGTCGCCGCCATGGCCGGGGCCACCGTCATCGCCATCGACGACGTTCATGCCGACCACGGACCCGGCCACGGGAAGGGCAACGCGCTGTGGGCTGCACTCGTAGCGAGCCACGGTGACCTCATCGTGTGGTGCGACGGCGACGTCACGTCGTTCACACCGGATTGGGTGCTGCGTCTCCTTGCTCCACTGATCGCCGATGACGATGTCAACCTCGTCAAGGCGATGTACCACCGGCCGACCTCGTCCGGCGGCGGAGGGCGGACCACCGAGCTCGTGGCACGCCCGCTGCTGTCGCTCCTTGCACCGGCCCTTGCCGGGCTCGCCCAACCACTTTCGGGCGAGTTCGCCGGCCGCCGAAGCGCACTCGAGGCGATCCCGTTCGTCCAAGGCTGGGGCGTCGAGATCGCCATGCTCATAGATCTCGCCGACACCTTCGGTACGGGCACCATCACTCAGGTCGACCTCGGCGAGCGACACCACCGACATCGGAACCTTCACGCTCTATCCGTGCAGGCGGCCGAAGTCATGGCCACGGTGCTCAGTCGACTCGACGTCAGCTCACGGGGCGGACTCGACATGAATGCGCCCACTCTCACGCGGACGGATGGTTCCACGGTTCCACTCAACCTCAACGAACGACCCCCCGCACGTTCTATCCGTCGCTGACAGGCCACGATGACCGACAGGAATCACGACCCGGTCCGGTCCGGCGGTTGTCGGCGGCAAGCGGTGGCGACCTCGTCGACATCGCCATTTCGGTCGAGCACGACCCCATATATTTCCGCCGCCCGCCCGCTGGTGACCCAACCCTGGGCCACATCATCGGCCACATGCTGTGCGTCGCGCCGCAGGGGATCGCCGTAACCTCCCCCGCCATTCGTGAGCGCGACGAGGCTTTGCCCTTCGGCAACGACGACCGGTCCGCACACATCGATGGCGACTAGTCCGTCGCCATCTCGGAGGAACTGGTGCGACTGTCCACCCGCCGAGCCCCCACGTGCGCCGGCCATCGGATTGACCGCGCCGTCATTCGCGTATATCGCCTCGAACGAGCAGTCGAGAGGACCGTACTCCACCATCAATCCGGGAGCGCCACGGTGCATTCCAGCGCCCTCGCTGTCGATGGCGAGGCGGCGGACGTGCACTACGATTGGATGCTTCAGCTCGTCGATCTCGACGCTGTCGAGGAGGAGGGCCCCGCCGCTGCCCAGGTCGTCCTGAGTGAGCCAGCCGTCGGCGTGTGGGCCGCCCGGGCCACCGTTGGTGCCCAGGAACAGCTGATTGACGTAGGAACCGTTGCCTTGGCGAGGGTCGCGCCCCGAGATGACTGCCTCCGCCGGCGACATTCCGGTGCCGACCTCGGCGAGACCGATACCCTCGCCGATCTCGGCCATTGCCCGCTGGACGACGTTGCCGAGGCGACTCGACAGGTTGGTCGTTGCCGCAGAGCAACTCGCTGGATGCCGAGCGATGCCGACGACGCAGTTCTCCCGGAGGCGGATGTGGATCCTGCGGAAGCTGCCCTGGTTGTGCGGCACGGTGTGGTCGATGCTGTTGAAGATGCCAATCATCGCCGCGGTCCTCGACGTCGCCTCGCTGAGGTTCAGGCCCGATGGCACGCAGTCGATGTTGTCGCGCAGATCGACGTCGATGATCCCTTCGACGGGATCGACCTCCACGGTCACCGAGACCGGAATGCCATCGGGAACGCCGGGGAATGGGTCGTGAGCAGTAGTTGCCGTTACGCGTGCGGCCGGCAGCGCCTGGATCACCGCCTTCATCCGGCCCTCGCTGTAGTCGAACCAATCACTGCTGAAGTCCTCGAGAGCCTCCCACCCGATTTCGTCGGCAAGTTGGAGCACCGCTCGCTCACCGATCCGGACCGTGCCCATCAGCGCGAGGTAGTCGCCCCACCACTGCTCGGGAACCCTGATTCGCATCTCGCACATCCGAATGATGTCTTTGCAGTCCTCGTACTCGCGCTGCACCTGAACGACCGGGAAGATCAGGGCGCCTTCCTCGTAGATGTCGCGAGCGCTCGCCATGTAAGTGGTTGGGACGGAGTTGCCACAGTCGGCTTGATGGGCCTTGGCCAAAACGGTGAAGCGATGACGACCATCGCGATCCACAACCGGGACCAACAGCGAATGATCCGCTGCATGTGTGTTGCCGTGATACGGGGAGTTGTGCAGGAACGCATCACCCGCATGCAGGTCCGGGTAGAACTCGAGCAACGATCGCGCTTGCAGGTCTGGGCCACCCATCACGTGGATCGGAGGGCTCTGGGCAGCCATCAAGATGTCGCCCGGGGCGGTGAGAACACAGCACGAGAAGTCACGTGCGGTGTTCAACACACCTGAACGTCCCGAACGGGCCAAGGTGTTCTGCATCTTGCGCACGATGGCCTGAAATCGGTGACTGAGCACGGCCAGTTGGGCGCCGTCAAAGCGTCGTTCGCTGTTCATCGGTGCACTGTTTCTCGGGCCTCAACGGCGTTGGACGGAGCAGCGGATTGGGCGATCGACAACGAACCCGATGGGCCCCGGCTGCACGACATCCCGGGCGGAACCACCACTGTGGTGAAGGCCGACTCGATCAACGTGGGCCCCTCCAGCACCTCTTCGGATCCGATCGAGGTGAGCGATCGCACTGCCACCTCGACCATGCCGATGACCGGGAAGTACGCGTGTCGGGTCGTTGCCGCCGACGCGGTGGCCAGTTCTCCTCCCACTGTGAGCTTGGTCCCGGCACGATCCAGCTCGCATCGAACACGAGCTCCCCAGGTGACGATCTCCACCTGCGATGCGTGATCGGCAACGCCGAGGACCTGCTCGTGCACAGCGTGGAAGTCTGCGGCGAACGCGATCACGTCGTCGGCTGTCTGGAACCCCGACGAGCCGATCACCACCTCGAGGTCCCAGATCTGCTGGGGGTAGTGCGCCTCCGCGAAAAGTTCGACCGACGTGCGGTCTGGTGACACCCCCGACCGGGCAGCGAACGCCCAGCACTTGGCGCGCAGCGCGTCGAGCGCATCGTTGACCCCCGCGAGGTCGAAGGTGTCCGTCGAGGTGGGAACCGTGAGCGCATACGTGGCCACGAGGTCCGACATCAGCGCACCTGCGGCGGCCAGGGCGGCCCCGATCGGCGGGATGAGCAAACGTGGACAACCGAGTCGTTCCGCGACCCACGCCGCGTTGAGACCGGCCGCTCCGCCGCCGCCGATGAGCACTGCACGGGCCGGGTCGATGCCCTGCTGCAACGTGATGTCTTCGATGGCGCGGACCATCTGTTCCGTTGTCAACCGGATGACGGCGTCAGCTGCAGCGAGATCGCCCAGTCGCATCGGTTCGCCGACCGACCTACGAACTGCCGCGACTGAGGCATCGGGCTCGAGCGTCATCGCACCGTCGGAGAACGATCGGGGATCGAGGTAGCCCAGCACCAACGCGGCGTCGGTGACCGTGGCCTCGGTGCCCCCTCTGCCGTAACACGCCGGACCCGGCACAGAACCAGCGCTACGTGGGCCGACGTGCAAGAGACCACCCGCGTCGACCCAGGCGATGCTCCCTCCCCCGGCGCCGACGCTCTTGACGTCGATCGAGGGGAAGCCCGTGATGTGGCCGGTGAACCGCGGTCCGATCCACGCATCACGTGTCAGCGGGATGTGACCCTTCCGGACCATCGTGACGTCGTAGGTCGTACCTCCTGCATCCGCGACGATCACGACTTCCGTGCCACCCTCGGCCTCGGCGTACGCTCGCCCGGCCACTGGCGCCATCGACGGGCCTGAGTTGATCGCATGGATCGGCGACCTCGCCACATCGTCGATCTCGAGCACTCCGCCGATCGATGTCACCATCAGCACCTTGCCCGCCAGGCCGGCATCACGCAGGCGGTGGGTGAGACTGCTGAGGTAGTCGGTCATGATCGGCTTCAACGACGCATCGATCGCAGCCGATGAGGCCCGTCGGTACTCTCGAAGACAAGGATTCAGCTCGTGCGAAAGGGTGACGGGCAGTTGCGGTAGTCGCGCTGCCAGCAACTCGCCGACGCGCAGCTCATGAGCCGGGTTGACCGTCGACCACAGCAGGCACACCGCTGCCGCCTTCACATCGGCGTCGAGCAACCGGCCACAGATGGCATCGACCGCGGCCTCGTCGAGTGGAACCAACACCCGACCGGTCGACGAGATCCGCTCAGGCACCTCGTAGGTGAGCGAACGCGGAACGTACGGCTCGGGGTACGGGACGGTGAAGTCGAACGGGTCCTCCCGTCCGCCCTCTCGTAGCAGAAGAACGTCGGGATGACCCGCCGTGGTCAGGAAGGCGGTCGGGGCGGTCGTCCGGGTCAGCACTGCGTTCAGCGCTCTCGTTGTCGCGTGAGTGAAACGCTCGGTCTGTAGCAGCATCTCCGAGAGCGGTACACCTTTCGCTTCGGCCGCCCGCCGCAGCACGTCCATTACTCCCTGGATCGGATCCGCGGGAACCGTCGGCGCCTTGAACAGCTCCAGACCCTGCATCGTCTCGATGACGAGGTCGGTGAACGTTCCCCCGATGTCGACCGAGATCCTCATCAGGCGGCTCAGAATCCGTACTTGGACATCGACGAGCCGCCGATCGCATCCTCGCCGCCGGCGAGCGGCACTGCGAGCGACATCGCCTCGCCGAGGTGCTCGAGCAGCACGTCCAGCATCCCGTCGTTCTGCGGCATCGGAACGACGACGATGCTGACCGGTGGCGGGGTGGCCGAGGCAGAGAACATCCAACCCCCCTCGCGAAGCGATGCGACAACCGGTCGTAGGTCGAACACGTCGGAGTGGACCAGTGCGATGTTGATCCTCGATCCCGGGAAGACTCGCAACCCCTCGATCTTCTCGACCCCTGCGATGAACGCGTCGCGCAGGGCCATCGACTTGAGCGAGACGGCGCGATACCCCGGCTCGCCGAGGAGCGTGACCATCGCCCATGCACCCGCGATCGGCCCCGCACCACGCGTGCCTGTCATCGTTCCATTGGGCGGGCAGATCGCCTTCGCCGCGGCGAGGTAACTCTGGTCCCGGAAGAACAACGAGCCCGCCGGCGGCGGCGCCATCCCGTTCTTGTGAAGATCGGCGCTGATCGAGCAGACGCCATCGACGCGGAAATCCCACAAGGGCATCTCGCGGTCGTAACCCGAGCCCTCGAGGAACGGCAGGATGTAGCCGCCGAACGCGCCGTCGACGTGAAAGTACAGACCGCGCCGCACGGCGATTTCACCAATCGCCTCGATGGGATCGACGGTGCCGAAAGCCCAGTTGCCAGCCGTGGCGATGAGTGCGATCGTGTCGGGTCTGATCGCCGCTTCGAATGCTTCGGGGTCGATCTCGCACAGCGTGCCGGGGATCGACGGCACCGGGATCGGATCGAGCCCGAACATTCGGCACAGCTTCGGGAGCGAGTAGTGACCGATCGCTGGGAACACCACGCTGCCGCCACGGTCAGCGAGCTGGCGTGCAGCAAGGATCCCGCACATGTTCGATTCGGATCCCCCGCTCGTGACGAAACCCGCCGGCGAATCTGCGCCGAGTATCGAACCCATCCACGACACGATCTGCGACTCCATCTCGCGCGCTCCGTCGCCCGTGATCCAGGTTTCGCCGTGGAGGAACCTCTCGTAGGCCTCGACCGCAAGATGGCGCACCTCGTCACCCCACGGCAGCTCAGGCGATGACACGAGGTGCGGACCCTCGTCGAAGAGGTTCTTGCGCGTCTCTGCGAAACGTGAGGCGCGCTCGAGCCGACCGAGTTCGTCGAGGAAGTCGTAGCGTTCGATGCCGCTGGGAAACCTGTCCATGCGCAGTCCTTCTTGGTTCGGGGTGGAGTGGCGCTACTGCGCGACCCAGCCGCCGTCGATGAGCAGGCTGACGCCATGCACGTACGCGGACGCTGGGGATGCGAGGTAGATGACTGCCGGGCTGATGTCGGTGACTGCGCCAATGCGACCAGCAGGGGTCATGGCGAGGATCTCCTGCTCGAGCTCGGTGGTGATGAGGTCGGCGTTCATCGGTGTTCGAACGTTTCCGGGCGCCACCGCGTTCACCCGAATGCCCGTCGCCGCTAGCTCGCAGGCGAGCGACTTGACGATGAGCTCGATTGCGCCTTTGGTCGCGCAATAGGCCGAGTCGCGCGGCGAACCGACGTGACCCGACATCGACGAGACGAACACGATCGAGCTGCCCGGGCGGAGCACCGGTACCACGGCCTTCGTCAAGCGGTACGGAGCGCGTACGTTTGCGGCCCACTGATCGTCGAGCACCGAATCGGCTGCGTCGCAAATGGCGCCTTGCAGGTAGATGCCCGCCGAGTGGACGAGCACGTCGATCTGCCCGAAGGCAGCCATCGCAGCATCGACGACGCGTCCCGGGGCGTCGTCATCGCACAAGTCAGCGACGACACATGCTGTTGCTGCACCGGAGGCACCCACCGTGCTCGCCGAGCTCTCCAGGCGCTGCTGGTCCCGCCCGACGAGCAGCACCGCGCTCCCGGCCGCACCAAGTGCACGCGCGATCTCCGCTCCGATGCCCGAGCTTGCGCCGGTGACTACGGAGACCATTCCGTCGAGTTCGAACATGCAGATCATGGTAGCCGACTCAGGGATATAGATGCGCATCATTCGTATACACAGCAGCCCAGGCGATCGACGGCCGAGCCCGAGGCGTAGAACTTGACGCTCCGCAGCCGGTCACGGGGCTGTTGACAGGTCCTTCAATACTCTGCGCATAGTAGGATGAGTTGGGCTGAGTTCGATGTGGTCGATCGGCGACCATCGCTGTGCCCGGCAAGGAGAGCAACCATGGCTGTGATTCGTGACGGCAACCAGGCGACCGAGGTGCTCGATGACCTGCACATCATCGACTGCGACTCGCACCTGACCGAGCCACCCGATCTTTGGACGTCGCGGGTACCTGCTTCGATGAAGAACCGCGTGCCGGTTCAACAGACGATCGACGGTCGCACCGCCTGGTACCTGGACGGCGAGAGCTGGGCGAGCATCGGCGGCAACACGATCGGCACAGGCAACGTCAAACATCTCGGCACGCACATGGTCCAGCCATTCGATTCGATCGACCGTTCGGCGTGGTCCGTCAAAGAGCGGCTGGCTCTACTCGACGAAGCGGGCATTTGGTCGCAGATCCTCTACCCGAATGGGATCGGGTTCTCGTCGAACCACGTCTTCGCGATCAGGGACGAGAAGAACCGGCACCTCGTGCTGCAGGCCTACAACGACTTCCTGGTCGACACGCAGGAAGAGTCGAACGATCGGCTCCTTCCTCAGGCGTTGCTCCCGTTCTGGGACATGGATCTCACGACGAAAGAGATCACCCGCATGGTCGATCGGGGCATTCGCGGCTTCACGATCTCCGACAAGCCGGAGCTGATCGGGCTACCCGAACTGCCAGAACCGTTCT
>VFMC01000012.1:10588-23780 GCA_006515795.1 Acidimicrobiaceae bacterium
GAGCCTCGACCGCACCGAACCAGGGTCCACGTCCCCTGCCGCCGCAACACGCTGGTGGACCCATCCCTATCGTCGCATCGCCCACGTGGCGCAGCTTCGGCCGTCAACGCGGCTTCGCCGTGATGGCCACACAGGGCTACATGAGCAACGTCCGGATCGTCGTCAACCTGTGCATGAGCAACCTCTTCGATCGATTCCCGAAGCTCAAGATCGCCTCCGCTGAGAGCGGCATCGGTTGGATCCCGTTCGTGCTCGAGGCGATGGAGTTCCAGCTCGACGAGATGGTGTCCGAGCCCGACGAGGTGAGCTACCAGCAGCGCCGGCCGACCGAATACTTCCGTGATCACATGTACGTCATGTTCTGGTTCGAACAGAACGCGCCCGAAAAGCTGATCGAGGACATCGGCATCGGCAACGTCCTCGTCGAGACGGACATCCCACATCCGACCTGCCTCTACCCGAACCCGCGCCAGCACTTCGCGCGAGTCCTCGGACACCTCGAGCCTGCAACCCGTCGCCGAGTGCTGCAGGACAACGCCGCGGAGCTGTACCGCGTTCGCCTGCCGTAGGACGGTGCACGCCCGAATCTCATCACATCAATGCACTCAATTTTCGACGAGGCCTACTACTCTTGGAGGCTCACGCACCAATCCGGCGTGAAGGCAGGAGATTCCCGGGATGGATCGCAAGACTGTTCCACGCGGAGCACGACGCAACGCGCTGGGCAACACCGTAGGTGCTCGGCGTACGGAGAAGCTGTCCGAAGCACTTGCCCGAGAGATCGTCCGCGACGTGCGCGACCTCCCCCCTTCCACGATGCTGCCGTCCGAGGCGATCATGCTCGAAAAGTACGGCGTCGGTCGCGCCTCACTGCGCGAAGCGCTCCGCCTCCTCGAAGTGCAGGGCCTCATCGTGATCCGGCCCGGGCCGGGCGGCGGTCCGATGGTCGCCCAGGTCGACAACGTCCACTATGGCCGCATCTCGTCGCTCTACTACCACATGTCCGGCGCAACCTACAGCGACGTGGCCGACGCACGGTCCGAGATGGAGCCGGTGATCGCCCGCATCATCGCCGAACGCGGCGATGCCGACACACGCGCCACGTTGCAGGAATGGCTCGACAAGCACGCTTCGTTCGATGCGGAGACCGACTACGAGCACTTCGTCGAGGATTCGACCGGCTTCCACGCGATGCTCGTCGGCATGTCGGGCAACCCCGTGCTGAACCTCGCGGCCGGCTCCTTGCAGGAGGTCCTCCTCGACCGGACGCGCGGGCTGCTGCCACCGGACGAACGGCTCAAGATCGAGCGCGACCACGTCGCAATCGCCAAGGCGATCATCAAGGGTGACGCAACCCGCGCCGAGCGGCTGATGCGGACGCACATGATCGACCGTCTGCGCTACTCGAAAGAGCGCTATCCCGGCGTGTTGGAAGAGACCGTCGACTGGCGCTGACACGCTCACTCGTTGGCGAGCATTTGGCGTCTTGCCCACTCGTAGTCGACCTTGCCGGCGGGGCTGCGCTCGATGCGATTCCGGAACAGCACCGCTTTTGGCAGCTTGTATCGCGCCAACGTCGCGGCTGCCGAGGCCAGCAGGTCATCCACCGTCACCGAGGCATCAGGATCAGGTCGGAGAGCCACCACAGCGACGACCTCGCTCCCCCACCGTTGCGATGGCCGGCCACACACGACGACATCGACCACTGCGGGGTGGGTCATCAGGGCCCCTTCGACTTCCTCGGCGAAGATCTTCTCGCCGCCGGAGTTGATGGTCGCCGAATCGCGGCCATGTAGCTCCGCGCGGCCATCGTCGAGCAGCCGGGCGCGGTCCCCGGCGACGACGTAGCGGACTCCGTCGATCGTCGGGAACGTCCTCGCCGTCTTTGCCGCGTCGCCGAAGTACCCGAGCGGGATGCGGCCCGACGTGGCCAGCCAGCCAAGCTCGTCCTCGCCTGCGGTCAGAATGCGAGACAGATCAGCCGACAGCACCGACGATCCTGGCCGCAGGTCGAACTCGTTGGTGGCGATCACATCACCGTTCGATGTCGACACAGCGGTGGCACCAGCTTCCGACGTACCCAATCCATCACCGATCGCGAGGCGCGGTAGATGGCGGAGAAGACGTTGCTTCGCGCCGGCACTCAGCACCGCGCCGCCGTTCATGACTATCCTCAGCGCACTGAGGTCGTAGCGCGTGCGATCGAGTTCGTCGAGCAGCGGGCCCGCGAACGAGTCACCGATGATCTGCAGCATCGTCACTCGCTCACGTTCGGCGGTCCGCCACACGTCGGCCGGATCGAGGCTGGCCGAACGTCGCGGCAACACGATGGCGTTGCCGTGGGTCAGCGCCGAGAGCGCTTGCCACTGGGCCGCACCATGCATGAGCGGGCTGGTTGTCATGTTGCGGAAGCGGTCGCCACGAGCGGTCGCCTCCTCCACGATCTCGTCCATCGACTCGAACTCACGCCCGAGCCGCGTCGATGCCCCCGAGAGCGCCGCCACGAAGATGTCGGACTGGCGCCACAGGACACCCTTCGGCATCCCGGTGGTACCACCCGTACACAGCACGTAGAGGTCATCGGGGCGTGGCGTCACCGCGGGCGTTTGCGCGGCGTTCGTGGTGAGGGCGTCCTCGTACCACTCAGCACCATCCAACAGGCCGTGGCCGGATTCATCGGACACCTGAAGCAGCACCCGCAGCGCGCCCACCCGCTGTCGGATGCGCTGGAGGGTCGGAGCGAAGGCCGAGTGATAGATGATCGCGGCCGCCGCCTGGTCGTGGAGCAGGTACACGAGCTCGTCGTCCACGTAGCGGTAGTTGACGTTGAACGGGGCAACTCGCGCTGCATACGCGCCGATCAGCCCCTCGAGGTACTCGTGTCCGTTGTGGAGGTACAACGCGAGGTGGTCCTGGCCCGACTCGTGTCTGGCAAGGGCGGTGCGCTCGATGTGGCAACCGAGTCCACGCGCCGACAACGCGTTCGCCAAGTGCAAGCTGCGACGGACGAACTCCGCGTACGTCAAGCGGGTCTCGCCCTGAACGAAGTACTCACGGTCAGGAATCGCGACCGCGAGCGCTCGGGCGATGTCAGCCAGGTTGAACTCCACTCGACCTCCAGTAGCAGGCGTGCCAGCCGACGCGCGTTCTCAGGCGTCGGTGACCAGTGGGTCGACGATGGGGTTTGCCAGTTGACCCAACGGCCCTCCATCCAGCATGACCGTGTCGCCTGCTCGGAGCCAAGGGTTCGCCGCCTTGTCGCCGAGCGCCCGCAGTTCGAGGAGGCATCCTGTACCGACCGTGCCAGACCCAATCACGTCGCCTGCCCTCACCCGCGTGTTCGCCGATGCCTGCCCGAGCACCTGCGACCATGTGAAATGCGCTGTCTTCAAGTTGCCCCCGCCAGCTCGTCGACCGTTCACGAAGACCTGGAGCGGGCACTCCCAGCGGCCCGATGTCGCCGGCTGCAGCTCGTCCGGTGTCACGACCCACGGCCCGAGCGAAGTGGCGAAGTCCTTTCCCTTCGCGGGTCCGAGTCCGCCACCCATCTCGGCCATCTGGAGGTCACGCGCCGACCAGTCGTTCATCAGCATGAAGCCTGCGATCGCATCGCACGAGGCCGGGTCCGCGGGATCGAGGTCGCGCGCGTCGCGGCCGATGAGACATGCGACCTCCAACTCGAAGTCGAGCATGCGCGAACCGCGAGGCACGGCGACCGAATCGTCAGGTCCGTGCAGGCATGCCGGGTTGGTGAAGTAGAACACCGGCGCCGCGTACCACGCGTCGGGCACGGTCGTCCCCGTGCCATGCCGCGCATTGACCACATGATCCTCGAAGATCATGAAGTCGCGAATCGACGGCGGATCCAGGACCGGGCACAACACGCGTACCTCCGCTGGCGCAAGCCGGCGACCGCTTGCGGCTGGCCGTTCGATGAGCAACTCCAGGAGAACGCCAGGACCGTCATCGGCCACCGGCCGGAAGCCATCGTCGGAAACCGACGCCACTACCACGCTGCCATCACGTAGTTGAACCCGAGCAAGCTTCACGGGTAATCCCGCCGGCTCATTTCGACGGCCCGGGTACGAGATCGTCGCGCACGGACGCCGGGACGATCACCGAATACTTCTGCTCGATCGAGTAGCCCTCGATTACACCCATGTTCTCGACCTCGACGTGTGCACGCTTCATCAGCCGCATGACCACCGGATGCTTGGCGGCGAGGCGCTCCCCAAGGCTCAGGGCCACAGCCTCGATCTCCTCGTCCGCAACGAACTCCGCGAACGCGCCGACCCGGTTCAGGTCTGCACCACTCACGGTGCAACCCAGCAGCATCATCTTGCGCATTAGCGGTTCGCCGACGAGACGAGCGAAGAAGCGACTCCCACCGACGATGCCACGGTCGATCTCAGCGGCGGTGAACGTGGTGCTCGGCCCACCGACGACGAGGTCGGCGAGGGCGGGCAGTACGGCGCCGGCACCGAACGCTGCGCCGCGTACACCGACCACAACGGGAACCGGCACCGAGTAGAGCAGGCGCAGTGTCTCGCGAACCAGCTTGCGACGGTCACCTGGCGCACCGAACGATGCACCGTCGTCCTTGCGGAGCTCTTTGAAGTCGATTCCGGCGCTGAAGAGGCGCGCTGTGTCGCTGGTGATCACGATCGAGCGCACGGCGCCGTCGTCATCGACGGCGGTGAGGGTGGCATGCAACCAGTGCCACATCGCGGTGTTGATCGCGTTCACAGGAGGGTTGGCCAGCCGAATGTGGAGCACGGCGTCGGCGAGCGTTGCGCGCCATCCGTCGGAGTCGTTCGCGAGTAGCGCGGCAAGGTTGGGGTTGGGGGTGGACATGGGCGGGCTCCCTCAGCTCACTCGGTACAACTCGGCTGCGTTCCGCCACAGGGCCTTCTCGGCGACCTCGATGGGTAGCGAACGGAAGTGCTTCGCGATGTGCACCGACGGCACCTCGGCCGGTGATGCCGGTCCCGGCGAGAGGCTGGTGGAGTGCGGATAGTCGGTCTCGAACATGAAGTTGTCCGGGTAGTCGTTGAGGTGGACCAATGTGCCAGTCTCGAACCAGAAGGTCCCGTAGCACTGGCGCCGGAAGTACTCGCTGGGCAGCAGCGGCGAGTAGCGGAACGCGCCGTGGGCCTTCCAGTGCCAATCGAGCGATTCGAGCAGATACGGCAGGTACCCCATGCCGCTCTCCACCGAAACGAACTTCAGCCTCGGGAAGCGATCGAGGATACCCGTCGTGAGGATGTTGGAGATCGTGTCCCCGTTGCTCACCATCATGAGGATCGCGTTGCGCTTCGCGGTCCACGTGACGTCGACCTTCCGGTCGTCTTCCGCCACAGAGGTCTCGCCCACCATCTTCGGCCGTCGCGGTGCCAGGAGTTGCGCTCCGGTGGAGAACCCGATGTGGAAGTTGATCGACATCTCGGTGTCCTGCGCGACCTCATAGATCGGGTCCCAGTACGGGTCGAAGAACGGCGGTAGCCCGATCTTTTCGTACTGGTTCGCGAACAGGATGCCCCGATGACCGATCTCACGACATCGAACGACCTCCTTCACCGCCTCTTCGAGATTCCAGAACGGAACCATGCCGACGGGCAGCAGGCGCAGGGGGTCAGCGCGGGCGAAGTCGGTGAGAAAGTCGTTGTACGCGCGAGTGCAGAGCACTGACAACTCGGGCCCGAGATCGATGAACGCATGGGTCTCGAAGCCGATCAGGTTCGGGTAGAGCACCTGCGCGTAGATGCCGTACTCGTCCATCCGCTTCAGTCGCTCGTGCGGATCGAAACCGCCTGGATCGATGTCGTCGTACGTCTCCGGCATGCTCGGCGGATATTCGGGCCACTGTCGCCCGCTTCCCCCCGGCCTCGCCGTCACCTGCGGAATCGCGTCACCCCATTTGGCCGCGATGCGCGACGTCCACAAGTCGGCGGGTTCGATCACGTGCGAGTCGGTATCGATCACCCGGATGTCGCTGAGTGCGGTGGCCATAAGGTCGTCCTCCGTTTTCATCAGCTCGCGCCGACCGTGCTGTGTGCCACCCCGAGATCTCCGCCCACGTCGTGGGCCTGCAGCACCGGGAGCACCTCGCGGGCATAGAGCTCGAAGTTTGCGTTCGCCACGTCCTCCGGCATCCCGCCATAGGCCAGCGCAGCAAGCACCGCCCCTGCATTCGTGCGGCGGACGTACTCCAAGAGCTTCTCCGCAACCTGATCGGGCGTGCCCCATACCTGGAGATCGGCGAGGAAGCNNNNGGAAGCCGTTGAACTTCTCCAGACCGTGCTTGGCGATGTTCTTGGCGAGCCCCGCGTAGTACTCGTAGCCCTCGATGTCGGCGAAGCCGACGTTGTCGAACTCGTAGTGCTCCACCGTCGACCGGGCATATCGCTGGAGGTAGACGTCGCGCATCCGCTGGGCCAATTTCGGATCCTCGTGGACACCGACGATCACGCACAGGATCGGCTTCGGCGCCTCATAGCCGTTCAGCTCGCGGAATCGGTCGCGATAGGCCGCCAACTCCGCCTCGACGGTCTCCCAGGGCTTCTGCGCGACCACCATCAAACCGACGCCGAGCCGGGCCATTAGGTCCATCGACGCGGGCGAGATCGCGGACGCGAAGGTGCGGTGGCGGTAGGTCGCATAGGGCTGGGGCCGAATGGTGACCTCCGGCTGCTGGTACATTTCGCCCTGGTAGCTCATCACGCCGGTCTCCAAGCCGGCCAGGACGGCCTCCGTGTACTCGGTGAAGCGGCGGCGTGACTCATTCATCTGCAAGCGGAAGCCCTCGAACTCGACTCTTCCGAGCCCTCGCCCGATGCCAAGGACGGCGCGTCCACCGGAAAGGTGGTCGAGCAAGGTGAAGTTCTCCACCACGCGCACCGGATCGTGCCACGGCAGCACCGTGACCATCGTTCCGAGCCTCAGGGTGCTCGTGCGACCGGCCAGCCAGGCGAGGAACTGGGTGACGTTGGGCGTCAGCTCGTAGCTCGAGAAGTGATGCTCGGGAGTCCACACCGAGTCGAAGCCGTGAGCTTCCGCCCGATCGGCGAGGCCCAGCTCGTGCTGATAGACGGCGGCGTCGCTACGAGCGTCGTCGAGGTTCTGGAAGTAGAGACTCAGGCCCGCGTGCATCCCGGGCACGGTATCTCGGGTGATATCTCGTGTCAACAACCGTATTGTCCGATTCATACGCATGATCGGTGCGAATACCGCGAGAGGGGCAGGACTGCAGCAACGGACGGGTACGGTTCCGACGATGAGCGGCGCCGAACCTGACGGAGTGGACGCGAAGAACGTCACGAGATGGTTTGCCGAGCACCTGCCTGAAGCGATGGCACCACTTCGATTCGGGGTGATCGCCGGAGGCCACTCCAACATCACGGTAGTCGTCACGGACGCCGGGGATCGCCGGTTCGTCCTTCGACGACCGCCGCTCCACAGCGTCCTCGCGACTGCGCACGACATGGTCCGCGAGTGGAGGGTGATCAACGCGCTGCAGCAGACCCAGGTGCCGGTCCCGCCTGCGTACGGGCTGTGCACCGATGCGGCCATCACCGGAGCGCCGTTCTACGTCATGGGGTTCGTCGATGGTCACGTGCAGCACTCGCTCGACGTCACCGTCGCGGTGTCGACCGCAGAGCAGCGGCGAATCACCGGCGAGTCGCTGTGCGATGTGTTGGTCGATCTGCACGCGGTCGATATCGACAGGGTTGGGCTCGGCAACCACGGCCCGCGCAGCGGCTACCTCGAACGCCAGCTCCGGCGTTGGTTCGAGCAGTACTCGGTCACTGCAACGAAGCCCATCCCCGATCTCGATTCGAGCTACCAGCGGTTGCTCGACCTGTTACCCGCTGGCCGACCTGGCATACTGCCTCAACACCTGGGCACGCCCAGACAACGCCATCGGCACCCTGGCCGGGTCGGAGACCCTGCCATCCATGGCGGACGGGTTTCCGTCAACCGACGACCTGCTCCGGCGGTACGCCGATCGATCTGGTCGCGACGTGTCCAGGATCGGGTACTACACCGCGTTCAACCACTGGAAGTACGCGTGCATCGTGCAAGGAGTGCTCTCGCGCTACCGCAGCGGTGCACTCGGCGATCCATCGAGCGTTGACCTCGACGGATTCGCCCGCTCCATCGATCAGCGGGCCACCCTGGCCCGCGAGGCACTCGACTCGATGTCCTGACTCAGAGGCGGAACGACGGGTCGCGCTTGAGGATCTCACGTCGGGCAATCGTCATCTCGTGCACCTCGTCCGGACCGTCGGCGATGCGCAACGTACGGTGGTAGGCATACATGTCGGCGAGCGGGAAGTCAGCGGTGACACCGGCCGCACCGTGTACCTGGATCGCGCGATCGATGACCCGCATCGCCATTTTCGGGATCGCCACCTTGATTCCGCTGATCTCGGTCGCAGCACCTTTGTTGCCGACGGTGTCCATCAGGTGGGCCGTCTTCAGCACGTACTCGCGGGCCATGTCGATCTCGATTCGCGACTGGGCTATCCAGTGCTGGACGAGTCCCTGCTGCGCCACCGTGCGGCCGAACGTGGACCTGACGAGGGCCCGATCGATCATCATCCCGAGCGCTCGCTCGGCGGCGCCCACGGCGCGCATGCAGTGGTGGATGCGACCAGGACCGAGGCGTGCCTGACTGATCGCGAACCCGCCGCCCTCCTCACCCAGGAGGTTGCCGGCCGGCACGCGGACGTCACGGAAGTCGACCTCTCCATGTCCGCCTCGGTGTTCGTAGCCGAACACCGTCAGCGACCTCATCACCGTGACACCAAGAGTGTCCTTGGGCACAACGATCATCGACTGTTGGAGATGACGGGACGCGTTCGGGTCGGTCTTGCCCATGACGATCATCAACTGGCAGCGGTCGGCCATGATGCCGGACGTGAACCACTTCCGCCCGTTCAACACATAGCTGTCGCCGTCTCGCTCGATCCTGAGCGAGATGTTCGTAGCGTCCGATGACGCGACAGCCGGCTCCGTCATCGCGAACGCCGATCGGATGTCACCTTCGAGGAGGGGCGCCAGCCACCGAAGCTTCACCGCCTCCGATCCATACAGGTGGAGGATCTCCATGTTCCCGGTGTCCGGCGCAGAGCAGTTCAGCACCTCGGATGCGAAGTTGACCTTGCCGAGCTCCTCCGAGATCGGCGCGTAGTCGACGTTCGACAGCTTGGTACCCGGCTCGCCCTGGCTGAGGTGCGGCAGGAAGAGGTTCCAGAGCCCCATCTCACGGGCACTGGCCTTGAGCTCGTCGAGGACGGGAGGGTAACTGTGCTCCCCGAGCTCTCCGTACTCCCGAAGGTACCTGTCCTCGTGCGGGTAGACAGTCGCCTCGAGGAACTCCTTGACCTGCGCCAGAAGCGATCGGCCGAGTGGCGTGAATTCGTACGGCATGCTTGCTCTCCTTCGAATCGTGACGAATGGCGCGGGTCTATTCTCTGCTGATGATACGCCGAAACATGACCTTGACGTCTCGTTCGACGGATCGCTAATATGGTTAGGGTCTGGAACGATCTGGCAGGCAGACGTTCGATCACCCCGGGAGAACAAAACATGGGACGCCTCGATGGTCGGGTAGCAATCGTCACGGGAGCCGGACGTGGCATCGGCGCAGCCGTTGCCAAGCAGATGGCTGCAGAAGGAGCGCACATCGTCGTCGCCGACCTCGGCGTCGGCCTGGACGGCTCCGGCCACGATCTCACGCCGGCGCGCCAGGTGGTCGACGACATCACAGGTCACGGCGGAGCGGCGGTCTGCTGCGAGACGAACGTCGGCGATCACAGCTCGGCAGCGTCGCTCGTCGATTTCGCCATCGAGACCTTCGGCCGCCTCGACGTTCTCATCAACGCAGCCGGCATCCTCCGCGACCGGATGATCTTCAACATGAGCGAAGAAGACTGGGATAGCGTCATCAACGTCCACCTCAAGGGATGTTTCAACACCACCAAGTTCGCGTCCATCTACTGGCGTCGCCTGCGCGAGGGCAACTACCGGCTGATCAACTTCACCTCGATCGCCGGATTGAACGGCAACCCCACCCAACCCAACTATGCCGCAGCCAAGATGGGCATCGTCGGACTCACGATGTCGTGCGCGAACGCACTCGGCAAGTACGGCGTCACGGCCAACTGCATCTCTCCAGGTGCAGCCACGCGGATGACCGAATCGATCCCCGAGGAGAAACTGGCCCAGTTCTACGCTGAGACCGGGCGCGCGCCGAGCGACGACGCACGGCGCTCGCCCGACAGCATGGCACCGGCCCTGGTGTACATCGCCAGCGAGAGCTCCGGTTGGCTTACCGGCCAGATCATCGGCGCACAGGAGTATCGCGTCTCGCTGTGGAGCCAACCATCGATCCACCGTCAGATCGTCTCCACTACACCGTGGCAACTCGACGACCTGTTCGTCCAGATACCGCGAGCGTTCCAGCCGACCGTAGAAGGCAAGCGTCGGCTTGACGAGGCGGGCTGATGACGCGCCAACGTGTCGCGATCGTCGGCGTCCACGAGTTCCCCTCCCGCCACACCCACGGCAGCATCACCCCACTTCAGATGAAGGCGCAGTGCGCGGCGCGAGCTCTGGAGGACGCTGGTCTCTCCTGGGGCGACATCGATGCGCTGTACGACGACGGCGACGGCATCAACTGGCCCGGCTTCTACATGCCTCAGTACTTCGACCTCGACCTCAAGGTCGTCGACACGACCACGGTCGGTGGCAGCTCGTTCGAGTTCCACGTCTCCCATGCCCTGCGCGACCTCGGCTCGGGACGCGCCAGCGTGGCGCTGCTGACCTACGGCGCGACGGCACGGAGCAGCCAAACGAGCATCGGCACCGGCGCCAAGTACAGCGAAATGGGCCCGCCGAATCCGATCTCCAACATGGAGGACTGCTGGGGACCGACGTTGGTGTCCGACTACGCGCAGTTCGCCCACCGCTACATGTACGACCATGGCGTTCGCAGCGAGCAACTGGCCGAGATCGCGGTCACCGCGCGATACCACGCACTCCGCAACCCGGATGCCGTCCGCGCCATCGAAGACCTCCAGCTGCGACCCGGCTCGCGAGAAATGACCGTCGACGACGTGATGAACAGTCGCATGGTCGCAGACCCTCTGCACGCGCTCGATTGCTGCATCATCTCCGATGGCGGTGGCGCGGTCGTCCTCGCTACCGAAGACGTCGCCCGCAACTGCCGCTCCAAACCGGTGTGGGTCCTGGGTGCCGGCGAGTCGGTCCGGTACCGCCGCAACGTCGACGATCTCACCCTCACCGGCGCGGCGCGGAGCGGCCCTGCGGCCTTCGGTCAAGCAGGTGTCCAGCCGGGCGAGATCGACATCGCGATGATCTACGACTCGTTCACCATCACGGTGCTGAGCGCGCTGGAGGACCTCGGGTTCTGCGCCAAGGGGGAAGGCGGGGGGTTCGTCGAAGACGGTCGGCTCCGGTTCGACACACCTGGCCTCGCGGTCAACACCGACGGTGGCGGCCTGTCGTCGAACCATCCTGGCCAGCGCGGCATCTTCCTCCTGATCGAGGCGACCCGGCAGCTTCGTGGCACTTCGACCTCGCAGGTGCCAGATGCCCGGCTCGCCGTCGCACACGGCACGGGCGGCACCCTCAACCGAACCCACGCTTCGGGCACGATCGTGCTCGGCACCGAACCTGGAGACCGTCGATGAGCGCCGACACGACACACGAGCCGAGACGCGTGCTCCCCCGTTTCCCCGAGCTCGACACCGAGCCCTTCTGGGAAGCCACCAAGGAGCACCAGCTGCGCTACCAGTTCTGCGAACAGTGCGAAACCGTGATCTTCTACCCCCGGGCTCACTGCACGAAGTGCACCAACACCGACCTCACGTGGAGAACGTCGAGTGGAGAAGGCGCGATCTACACGTACTCCGTGATCCGTCGCAGCCAGCACCCGTCGTTCATGGACATGGTGCCGTACGTGATCGCGTGGGTCGATCTCGATGAGACGTTCCGCATGTTGACGCACATCGTCGACGTCGATCCCGACGATCCGGAGTCGGGCCTCACGATCGGTGCTCGCGTCCAGGTCCATTGGATCGATCGCGGTCAGGTTTCACTTCCCGCCTTCCACCTGGCGTGACCGTGGCCCCGATCTCGTTTCCCCGCGCACTTGCCGAGGTCGCCGCTGCCGACCCCGATCGCCTCGCTGTCATCTGTGGGGACGACTCCATCACCCGGGGCGAGCTCGACCGCGCCAGCAACCGGATGGCGCGGGCGTATCAGACGCTCGGTGTCGGTGTCGGTGATCTGGTGACGATCGGCCTCCCCAATGGGATGGAGTGGTTCGTCGCCTGCATGGCCGCTTGGAAGCTCGGTGCCGTCCCCAACCCGGTGTCACCGCTGCTGCCGGATGCGGAGCGAGACGCCATCGTCGAACGTGCTGATCCAGCACTTGTGGTCGGATTCGAGATCGCGACGAGCGGGAGACGCGTCGCGATCGCGGCCGGATTCCAGCCGGATGCACTCCTCTCGGACGAACCACTGGAGGATCGGACATCGCCGGTAGAACGCGCCTTGGCCTCCGGTGGCAGTACCGGTCAGCCGAAGCTGATCATCACGCAATCTGCCGCGGTGTACGACAGCACCTCACCGCTGGCAATGTTCTCGGCAAGGGTCTGCGCATTGATCCCGGGGCCGCTGTACCACGGCATTCCGTTCGCATCGGCGTGGCGCAGTCTCTTCGGTGGGGCCAGGGTGGTGGTTATGGAGCGCTTCGACGCCTCGGCCTGCCTCGAGCTCATCGAGCGCCATCGGGTCGACCGGATCAGCCTCGTACCCACGATGATGCTCCGCCTCGCCCGATTGCCGGAACACGAACGGGCGCAGCGCGACGTGTCGTCGTTGGAGTTCGTACTCACATCGGGGTCGCCGTGTCCGGCGTGGCTGATGCGACGCTGGATCGGCTGGGTCGGACCTGAGGTGATGCATGAGTCCTTCGGGTCAACCGAACGCATCGGGGGCACGTTCATCAACGGGACCGAGTGGCTCGCCCACCCGGGGTCGGTCGGCAAGCCGGTCGGCGGCTCACGCATCCGGATCATCGACACCGAAACCGGCGTCGACTGCGTACCTGGGGTCATGGGCGAGATCTACATGATGCCGGCGTCGGGTCCCGGTACGTCCT
>VFMC01000390.1 GCA_006515795.1 Acidimicrobiaceae bacterium
GTGGAAGTCGACGCCGATCAGCACCAGGCCGGCCTCGATGCGCAGCATCAGCAGTGCGTTCTGCCCCACCGGGATCACACCCTGACCGGCGCTCGCCTCGACGATCCGGTCGAACACCGCGCCCGCGTCGCGTGCCTCCACCCAGACCTCGTATCCGAGATCGCCGGTGTACCCCGTGCGCGAGACGGTGACCGCGGCGTCGCCGACCATCGCCGAGGCATGGTGGAAGAACGGCAACGTCGCCACGTCGGGCATGATCGACGACAGGATCGCCCGCGACCGCGGGCCTTGCACGGCTAGCGAGCCGTAGTCGGCCGACACGTCACGGATCTCCACCTTCATGCCGCCGACCAGGTCTTGGAAACTGGGCTTGGCCGTCGCGGCACCCTCCCACGTCGCGGGCGAGGACGCCGCGGAGGAACCGTTCGGCATCGCCGCCGGTGATGCGGTACTTGTAGAGCGGCGACGTGTCGATCAGGCCGGCGCTGTTGCGCACCGCGAAGTACTCCACCTTCTCCGACATCTGATACTTGGTGGCCGCCAGGTGGCCAGACCAGTGCGACCAGAGACCCGTGCGGTTGTAGGGCGCGAGGCGCTCGTGGAACGGAGTTGTCAGGATCATCGGCAGGGCCTCCAGCAGATCGAGCGACAGCATCGCGTTCCGACCGACGGTGGCGCACACTACGATCTGTTGGACATCTGCGCAACAGTCTAGAGTCGTGCCCGATGCCGCGCATGAGCCCCACCGAACGCCGCGACGCGATCATCGAGGCTGCCCTCACCGTTGCACTGCGCAAGGGCTTCGGCTCCACCACCGTTCGCGACGTCGCCGCCGAGCTCGGATGCTCGAGCGGTCTCATCCACCACTACTTCGAGTCGATGGACGACGTGCTTGCCGCGGCCTTCGACCAGGCGGCCGGACGCGAGCTCGCGAGCATCGAAGTAGCGATGGCGGCCACAGATGATCCGATCGCCAAGCTCACCGCGTTCTTCGCCAGCTACGGGCGCGGCGACCAGGACTGGGCGTTCCAGCTGTGGCTCGACGCCTGGGCCGAGGCCGGACGCAAGCCGGCGCTCGGCGCCACCTCGCGCCGGATCAACGTGGGATGGCAGCGGCTGCTCGCCTCGGCCATCGTTGCCGGAGTCGACAGCGGCACCTTCGCCTGCCCCGACCCGGACGCAACCGCGTGGCGGATGCTGTCGTTGCTCGACGGTCTGGCCCTGCAGATCGTGGCCCACGGCTCGGTCGTGCCCCGCGAGGTGTCGGTCGAGTGGTCGATCGCGGCGACCGAGGACGAGCTCGGCATCGCCCGCGGCACGCTGCCGCGGCTGAACGCCGTTGCCGCTGCCGAAACCGCAGCGGCCGGCGTGGCGGCTGTGGCGGCTGTGGCGACGCGATGACCGCCGTTCCCGAGCGTGCCCGCGTCGTGGTGATCGGCGGCGGCATCATCGGCTGTTCCGTCGCCTACCACTTGGCTCACGCCGGATGGCGCGACGTGGTGCTCGTGGAGCGCGACCAGCTCACCTCGGGCACCACCTGGCATGCGGCCGGGCTCATGGTCACGTTCGGTTCAACGAGCGAGACCTCGACCGAGATGCGCAAGTACACCCGCGATCTGTACACCCGACTCGAGGCCGAGACCGGACTCGCGACCGGGTTCAAGCCGGTGGGCTTCATCGAACTGGCGACCGACACCGATAGGCTCGAGGAGTACCGCCGCGTCTCGGCTTTCAACCGCTACTGCGGCGTCGACGTGCACGAGATCGGCCCACGTGAGGTCGCCGACCTCTTCCCGCTGGCCCGCACCGACGATGTTCTCGCCGGGTTCTACGTACCCACCGATGGTCGCGTCAACCCGGTCGACGTCACGATGTCGCTCGCCAAGGGCGCACGGCAGCAGGGTGCGACCATCGTGCAGGGGGTCACCGTCAGCGATGTCACCACCCGTAACGGAGCCGTGCACCAGGTCGTGACCGATCACGGCACGATCGAGGCCGAGTACGTGGTGAACTGCGCCGGCATGTGGGCCCGCCAGCTCGCGGCGATGTCGGGCGTGAACGTGCCGCTCCAGGCGGCCGAGCACTACTACCTGATCACCGAGCAGATCGAGGGCATGGACGGTTCCTGGCCGGTGATCGAGGATCCGGCCAACTACGGCTACTACCGCGAGGAAGTTGGCGGGCTGATGATCGGCCTGTTCGAGCCGGTGTGCGCGCCGTGGAACGTGGGTCGCATTCCCAACGACGTCTCGTTCGCCTCGCTCCAGCCGGATTGGGATCGAATGGGGCCCTACGTCGAACGGGCCATGAGCCGCGTACCGATCTCCACCGACACCGGCATCCGCACCTTCTTCTGCGGGCCGGAGAGCTTCACTCCCGATCTTGCGCCGATCGTCGGCGAGGCGCCCGAGGTGCGCAACTACTTCGTCGCCGCCGGCCTCAACTCGATCGGCATCCTCACCGGCGGAGGGCTCGGCCGCGTCGTGGCGCACTGGATCATGACCGGCAGCCCGGATGTGGACGTCACCGGGTTCAACATCGACCGCCTGCACCCCTACCAGTCGAATCCCGAGTATCGACGCACGCGCACCGTCG
>VFMC01000391.1 GCA_006515795.1 Acidimicrobiaceae bacterium
CGAACGATCGGCCGTTGCAGCCGCATCGAGCTCGGCCAGTCGATTCGGCGGAACTCGTCACCGTCGCGGTACTCGCGCAACTGGTCGAACTCGGTGCCGCCACCGGCCGACCGCACGCTGCGCACACCCACATCGGGGATCCTCGGCGTGCGCAGCCGGCGGCGCACCGCATCTCGGCTCGGGTAGGCCGGCATCACCTTGATGCTCCCGGGCGTCGTCCGCGTCGCCTGGCGGGCCGCCAACCCCAGTGGTCCCGTGATCCGGACCGTGAGTCGGTCGAGCGGGAACCTGCCGCGGCGAACCGGGTGCAGGTGCGCGGTCGCCCTGGTGCGCGTGGCCGGCCCGAGCACCGTTCGAACGCTTCGACGCGACGCGGCAAGGCTCGGCCAAAGCG
The DNA here is from genome assembly GCA_006515795.1 of Acidimicrobiaceae bacterium. Taxonomy (GTDB): domain Bacteria; phylum Actinomycetota; class Acidimicrobiia; order Acidimicrobiales; family Ilumatobacteraceae; genus VFMC01. The sequence goes on from VFMC01000391.1 coordinate 395, forward strand.
CATCGCTGATCGTCGCCCGCGCCGTCCGCGACCCGCGGTTCCCGATGATCCACGCCAACTCGCCCGTGCTGCCGACGCGCATCGACGACGGCAGCTCGCGGACGACGTCCACCGTCGCCGGCGCGACGCACAACGCAAGATCGACCGCCAGCGCAGCCAGCAACGCGCCGTTCACGACGGCCAGCGCCCACCAGCTCCGGCCGGGCCAGGCCAGCATGGCCAACGCCAGGAGGGCCGTGATCGCCGCGGCGCGCGACGTGGGGATCAGCACGTGATCCGGTCCGGCGATCGACGAAGCCGCGGCGCGGGCATCATCGCGGCGCGGGCACCGTGGCCAGCAGGCCGTCGAGCACGTTGTCGGCCAGCGTTCCCTCGATCTCCAGCTCCGGGCGCACCATGATGCGATGCCGCAGGCACGGCTTGGAGACTGCCTTCACCTCATCGGGTGTCACGAACGAACGACCGCTCAACCAAGCCCACGACTTGGCGGCGCGCAGCAACCAAGTGGTTCCACGCGGCGAGACACCGAGCTGCAACGCCGGAGACTCGCGGGTCGCCCGGCAGAGATCGACGATGTACTGCTGCACCACCGGGTCAACCCGGATGGCGCGGATCTCCGCACGGGCGTTGGCGAGGTCGACGCCCGACGCCACGGCCCTCACCCCGGCGCCGTGAATGTCGTGGGGGTCCATGCCGGCGTCGTGCATCGCCACCATCGCCAGCTCTTGCTCGACGCTCGGATACTGCACCTGGAGCTTGAACAAGAAGCGGTCGAGTTGGGCCTCGGGCAGTGGATAGGTGCCCTCGTACTCGATCGGGTTCTGCGTGGCGATCACCAGGAACGGGTCGGGCAGCCGTCGGGTGACCGAGTCGAAGGTGACCTGACGCTCCTCCATCGCCTCCAACAACGCCGCTTGGGTCTTCGGCGGCGTGCGGTTGATCTCATCGGCGAGCAGCAGGTTGGTGAACACGGGTCCCTCCCGGAACCGGAAGCTCGGCGCCGAGCCCGGTGACTGCTCGAACACGCTCTGGCCGATGACGTCGGAGGGCATCAGATCCGGGGTGAACTGGATGCGCGTGAACTCCATGTCGAACGCCGCAGCGAGGGTCTTGGCCAGCAAGGTCTTGGCCACACCGGGTACGCCCTCGAGCAACACGTGCCCGTTGGTGAGCAGCGAGGCGATCACGCCGGAGAGGACCCCGTGTTGCCCGACCACCACCTTGCCCACCTCGTCGCGCACGGCCAGCACGGCGTCTCTCGCCGATCGTGACGAGTTGACTGTTTCGTCGGTCATGGAACGACTCCTTGGTGATCCGGATCGAGATCCGGGATTTGGTCGAGCGCTTCTCTTGCCGCGGCGATGTCTTGTGACAGTGCGAGCAGCTGGGCGGCGTCAAACACCTCGCGCGCCAGCACCTCGCGGAGCATGGCTGCGTCGACGACGGACCGCCGTGTCGCCTCGCCGACCACAGCGTCGAAGCCGGCCGAGCGTGGCAGTCCGAACCGCTCGCATAGCTCGCGGTGCAGGTCCGCGCGCAGCGTCTGGCCGGCTCGCGTCGCGTGCCCGGCCCGATGCATGACGGTGCCGCGGGCGCCGACGAGCTCGCTCCCGGCGATCGGCGCCGGAAGGTGCTCGACCACCGCGCGACCGACGCGGACCCCTCGCGCCAGGGCTAGCACCACGAACGCCAACGCCAGCTGGGCGAGGGCCATCCACACCCCCGGGCGCACGAGATCGCGCAGCGTCTGCTCCCCCGATCCGAGATCGTCCGCGGTGCGCGGCGCTTCGTCTCCGATCACAACGGCCACCCGGTTGGGTCCGGGTGCGAGCAGCGCGACGCCGAGC
>VFMC01000392.1 GCA_006515795.1 Acidimicrobiaceae bacterium
CGGCGGCGGCGGTCGCTGCCGGCATCGTGAGCGTCGGCCATGCCAACGACGGCGGTGGATCGATCCGCATCCCGGCATCGGAGTGTGGGCTCGTCGGGCTGAAGCCGTCGCGAGGCCGCGTGTCGTTGGCCCCCGACGTGGGTGAGAGCTGGATGGGCTCGACGATCGACGGTGTCGTCACCCGGTCGGTGCGCGACAGCGCGGCGGTGCTCGATCTCATCGCCGGGTACGAGCCCGGCGATCCGTACATGGCGCCCCCGTTCCGGCGGCCGCTCGCTGGTGAGGTGGGAGCCGATCCGGGGCAGCTGCGCATCGGCGTGCTCGACCACCCGTTGCTCGGCGTAGCCGGGCATCCGGAGTGCACCGCCGCTGTGGCAAGCACGGCGCGGCTGCTCGAAGAGCTCGGCCATCACGTGGAGGCGTCGTGGCCCGAGGCGATCGGCGACCCCGAGTTCGCCACCCAGTTCCGCACGGTGGTGGCCACATGGACGGCGAACGACATCGCCGAGCTCGAGATCATCCTCGGTCGCCCGGTGGTCGCCGACGACATCGAGCCCGACAACCTCGCCCTCGGCACCCTCGGTCGCTCGATCACCGCGCCGCAGTACGTGGCGTCGATGCTTGCGGTGCACCGCTGGTGCCGCCGCGTGCTGGCGTGGTGGCATCCGTCCGACGGCTCCGCCGCCTTCGATCTGCTGATCACCCCAACGATCGCCACGCCACCACCGCCGATCGGCTACCTGTCCGAGCCCGGGCATGGCGGGCGCATCTTCGAGTTGCTGCAGTACACCGCGCAGTTCAACCTCACCGGTCAGCCGGCGGTCAGCCTGCCGCTGCACGTCACGCCGGATGGGTTGCCGGTGGGGGTGCAGCTCGTCGGCGCATACGGCCGCGAGGACCTGCTGGTGCGGGTGGCCGCGCAGCTCGAGGTGGCGTCACCGTGGAGCAATCGGTTGCCACCGGTGTGGGCTGGGCGTGGGTCCGCGCCGATCCCCGACGCGGATTCCCGACCGGATCGGTAGCATTTCGGGATGGCCGTCACCGTTCGAATCCCCACCACCATGCGCCCGATCTCGGGTGGCACGTCCACCGTGCAGGTCGAGGGCGCCACGCTCGGCGCCGTGCTGGCGGCACTCGACGTGGCCCATCCCGGCTTCGCCGAGCGGCTGTTCGACGAGTCCGGCGCGTTGCGCAAGTTCGTGAACGTGTTCGTCGCCGACGATGACGTGCGCTACCTCGATGGGCTCGCCACCGTGGTGCCCGAGGGCGAGACCGTCAGCATCATCCCAGCCGTCGCCGGCGGCTGACCGCGAGCCGCTGGGCCGCTGGGCCCGCGGGCCGCTGGGTTGCGCTCAGTCGGGCGGTAGCGGGGCAGGGGGCAGGGGCGGCAGCGGAGGCGGGAGTTCGGTCGTGCCGATGCCGGTGCCCGAATCCATCAGGTTCGGTTCCGGCACCATGTCGGGCAGCGCCGGGATGTCGCCGACGAAACCCACGGCCTGGCCGTGATGGGCGTCGACGGCGCGCTGGTGGTAGGCCTCGAGCGCGGCCCGGTTGTCGGGGTCGTGGTACCACGCACCGTCGACCAAGACCCCCGTCGTGCCGTTCTGGATCGCCAGGATGTCGTCGCCCAGGATGGTGCTCCGGGTGACCAGTGCATGCGCGATCGACAGCACCAGCCAGCGTTGCTCCTGCACCAACCGGGTGGCGAAGTCGTAGCGCTCGCGCAGCTTGGTCTCCACCCGCTGGTCGAGATCGTTGGCGGTGTCGAGCCCGAAGCCCTGCGTGTCCATCGGCGACGAAAGCGTGTCGCCCATGGCCGCTCGGCGCAGCATGTGGGTGGCCAACCCGGTGGCGGCGCGCAGGTCGCCGCCGACCCCGAAGGAGTTGTCGCCACCGAAGAACTCGCGCTCGGTGGCCAGGGAGACGATCGAGCAGACGAGGTCGATGTCGGCGTCGCTGCGCCAGTCGAACTTGCGGTCCTCACGAGGGATCCAGGCGACGAAACCTCCCACCGCTCCACGCTGCTCGATCGTGGCGATGTCGATCACATCGCGGTCGCGCAGCAGTTGCGTGGCCACGGCGTGCCCCGCTTCGTGCACCGCCGTCTCCCATCGTTCCAGCTCGGTGGAGGCGGTGCCGTCGGAGAGCCCGTGAACCTTGAACGTGCGGGCTTCGAGCATGTCGGCGAAGGTGACGAAGTCGCGGCCGGCTCGCGTGGCCACGATGAGCG
>VFMC01000735.1 GCA_006515795.1 Acidimicrobiaceae bacterium
GGGCGCTTCGCCACCTCCGACCTCAACGACCTCTACCGCCGGGTGATCAACCGGAACAACCGCCTCAAGCGGCTGCTCGACCTCGGGGCGCCGGAGATCATCGTCAACAACGAGAAGCGCATGCTGCAGGAGGCCGTCGACGCGCTGTTCGACAACGGCCGCCGCGGGCGCGCGGTGACGGGCCCGGGCAACCGGCCCCTGAAGTCGCTCTCCGACATGCTCAAGGGCAAGCAGGGGCGGTTTCGCCAGAACCTGCTCGGCAAGCGCGTCGACTACTCCGGCCGTTCGGTCATCGTGGTCGGCCCGACGCTCAAGCTCCACCAGTGCGGCCTGCCGAAGCTGATGGCGCTCGAGCTCTTCAAGCCGTTCATCATGAGCCGGCTCGTCGAGCGGAAGGCCGTGCAGAACATCAAGGCGGCGAAGAAGCACGTCGAGTCGATGTCGCTCGACGTCTGGGACGTTCTCGAAGAGGTGATCGCCGAGCACCCGGTGCTGCTGAACCGGGCCCCGACTCTCCACCGGCTCGGGATCCAGGCCTTCGAGCCGATTCTGGTCGAGGGCAAGGCGATTGCACCTGCCGCTCAGTGCCGAAGCCCAGGCAGAGGCCAGAATCCTCATGCTGTCTGCCAACAACATCCTCTCGCCTGCGCATGGGCGGCCGCTCGCGACGCCGACGCAGGACATGGTGCTCGGCGCGTACTACCTGACCTACTGCGACCACGAGCTGCCCGCCACGACGGCGGCAGACATCGCCAAGGTCCTCGGCAAGCCCGGCCTGAAGCGGTTCCGCACCGAGGAAGAGGTCGAGTTCGCGGTCGAGTCCGGCTTCGTGCAGCTCCAGGAGCCGGTCGAGTGCCACTGGCACGGCGAGATCATCCTGACGACGCCGGGCCGCGTGATCTTCAACGTGGAGATCGAGCGCTCACTCGAGGTCGCGGTGCACACGACCGACCCGGTCGCCCACACGTTCATCAACCGGCCGCTGTCGAAGCGCGAGATCGACATCTTCATCGCGGACCTCGTCGACCTCTAC
>VFMC01000393.1 GCA_006515795.1 Acidimicrobiaceae bacterium
CGACATCGAGGCGGTGATCCACGCGCCACCGGCGTGACGGGCGCCGCAGCGGCTCGACCGACGCGATCGCCTCTTCGCGGCCGACGTCGAATCGCTCGACCGCCGCTGGCGGCCTGCAATTTTTCGATTGATCGAAGGCACCGCGCGCTTCTCTAATGGTGCCATGGCGCGATCGACGGGCTCGGCGCTTCTGTTCCTGCTGCTGTCGGCAGCGTGTGGCGACGACGCGTCCCCTGCGGACGACGCTGGCCCGCTGCCCCCCACCGACTCGGGCCCCGCGCCAGACGTCGACGCCTTCGTCCCCGACGAAGACGCCGGCCCGCCGCCAGGAACCCTCGTCACGGCCGCCGAAGGCGGCCTCGTCACCGCCGAACGACCTCCCCGCCGACATCCTCGCCGAGTCGCCGGTCGGTCCCGTCTACTCCGTCGAGCCCGACGGCCTCCTCTTCGGCGGTGACGGCGCTTGGGCGCACTGGCGGTTCGATGCGATCCCGCCGGCGCTGATCGAGCCTGGCGTTCCAGCGCGCCACCGGGCCGCCGCCGGCTTCTCTCGCCCGCGAGACGGCGGCGCGATCGAGCCCAGCACCGACAGCGAGACGTTCCTCGATCTCGGGCTCGGTCGCGCCGACGTGGTCGTCGGTCTCGCCCATCTGAGCCTCCATGCGGTGCGTGACGGGCACATCCTGGTGCAGGCGGACCTCGGCGAGGCGTCCCAGCCCGTCGGAGTGCCCTGGACTGCCCGCGACGTCGTGGTGTCCGTCGATGCGACCTCGGACGGGCATCCGCTGGGCGGCGTCAGCGCGGGCCCGGCGTCGGTCGACGCCGTTTCGGTCGTGCCTGGACCGGTGGCGATGCCCGGCCCCGGGTCGACCATCTCGCCCGACGCGCGGCGCGAGTTCGCCATCCCGCCGGCGGCCGAGCTGCCGCCCAAGATTCTCGGCACCGGAACGCCCGGAACCGACCCGCGCATCTTTGCGCCGGTCCCTCCGACGTTCGTCTGCGACCGGATTGGTGATGGCGCGGTCGTCTACGGCGCTTTCGCGGCGTACGACTCGGCGAACCTCGGCATCAACGTGATCGTGCAGCACATCCACTGCGGCGGACTCCCGACCATCCAGGTGAGCGTTGCCGAAGTCGCGGCCTGCGACCGCGAAGACGACGTCATCGACTGCTCCGCACCGCGTGGGCTCGTCCCGGACATCGAGGTTGGCTCGCCCGACACGACGGTGCTGGCCTTGCCCGGCGGAACGTTCGTCGGGTTCATGCCCGTCGGGGCGCCGCTCACGACCGGCCCGGACACGATCGACGCCACGAGCGCCGGCTCGGCCATGCACGCGACGCGCGACGGCACCACGGGAACGTACCGGGCCACGTTCGACGACGCGGCGACGTTCGACATCACTTCGGCGGTGACCTGGACGTCGAGCGGCGGCGCGACATCGGTGACGCCGCCGCCGGGCACGGAGGCGCCGCGGTTTGGAGCGGCGGAGGGCATCGACACCGACGTGATCCTCGAGGGAGAGCGCGCGCCCGCCGGCGTCGCGATGATCAGCGCGAGGCTCGGCGCGTTCGACTGTGCCGGGGAGTCGTTCGCCGAGGCCGTGCTCTGGGCGTCTCCCCCGGTGACCGACCTGGGCGACGGCACCACCGGCTTCGACGCACCGCTGCCCGAGATGTTCGGGAAGCTCGCGGATCACTGCGGCGTCCCGGCCGCGACGCTCGAGGCGGTCCCCTTCACCGTCACCGCCACCATCCTCCAAGCCACCGTCGTCGAGGACCCCACCGCCAGCATCCTCGCGAGCGTCGAGCGCTCGAGTGTGATCGACAGCGCCGCGCTCTTCGCCATGTGCCCCGCCGGGCGCATCTTCTGCACCGACCACTGCGTCGACCCCGCCCGCGACCCCTCCCATTGCGGCGGCTGCTACCGCACCCCCATCGAGGTCTGCGACGGCCGCGACAGCAACTGCGACGGCAGGATCGACGAGGGCTGTCCGTCGCGCCTGCAGTGGTACGCCACCGATCTCACGATGAGCATGCCCTGGGGCAACCCGATGGGCGGGAGCTCCACCTACTACTCCGGCTGCGCCTATCCAGGCGCGATGGTCGGCATCTGCGGCGGCGTGGACCTCGCGACCGGAAACGTCCGCTGGATCAGCGGCGTCTGTGCCAACCCCACGCTCTACATCAACACCGGCGTGATGCCGTACGACTACTCCGTCTCCATCGGCGCCCGTGCCCCGTGCGGCCCCGCCGGCCCGTCCGGCGGCACCGCCTTCAGCTTCGATTGCCCACCGGGCACGATCGTCGACGGCTTCACCGTCGCCAGCGACGGCAGCAGCATCGGGCGGGTCCAGGTCCGCTGCACCGCGTGGGACTTCGTCCAAGCCCCCGACGGCACGCACAGTTATTTCCGCGGCACCGCCACGTCCTCTCCAGTCTTCGGCACCGGCGCAGGCAGCTTCACGACGTGGGTCACGCCCGACGTCGCGGGCCGCGGCCCCGCAG
>VFMC01000013.1 GCA_006515795.1 Acidimicrobiaceae bacterium
GAGGCCGCGCTGCATGCTGGCCCCGAAGTCGCCGTCACCCGCAGCCGCATCGAGCTTGTTGAGCTCGTCGACGTTGTCGGCGATCAGGTCGCGGTAGTTCTGGATCCAGACTCTGACATGGGCGTGGGTGAGGATCATCGCGTTCGATCTCCGGCTACCAGCGCAGTGCCGGCGTAGAGACGGGGGCATCCCACAGGTCGAGCAGTTCGTCGTCGAGGCGCAACAGCGTGATCGTGCAGCCCGCCATCTCGAGGGCGGTGATGTACGAGCCGACCAGCGTGCGCGAGATGACGATGCTGCGGGCCGCGCAGAACGAAGCAAGTTCTCCCGCCACCACGTACAGCTCGATCAGGGGTGTGCCTCCGAGGCCGTTCGTGAGTGCGATGACGCGGTCGCCGGCCGCGAAGGGCAGATCGGAGACGACGGCCTCGGCCAAGCCGGCCACCAGCTCCCTTGCCGAAGCGATCGGAATGCGGCGACGCCCGGGCTCACCGTGGATGCCGACGCCCATCTCGATCTCGTCGTCGCCGATCTCGAAGTTGGGCGAGCCGACGTGGGGGACCGTGGACGACGTGAGCGCCAGGCCCATGCTCCGGGCGTTGGCGTTCACCCGGCGGGCGATGTCGGCGACCTCGGCCAAGGGCTTGCCCAGCTCGGCGGCAGCGCCGGCGATCTTCTCGACGAAGAGCGTTGCTCCGGTGCCCCGCCGGCCGGCGGTGTGGGTGCTGTTCTCGACAGCGACGTCGTCGTCGACGATGACGAGCTCGGTGGCGATGCCGCCACCTGCGAGCCACTCGGCGGCCATCGTGAAGTTCAAGCGGTCGCCGGTGTAGTTCTTGACGACGAACAGCACGCCGGCCTCGGTTGCGACGGAGGACGCTGCCGCGTAGATCTGGTTGGCCGAGGGTGACGTGAATATCGCTCCCGGGCACGACACGTCGAGCATGCCCGGACCGACGAATCCGGTGTGGAGCGGCTCATGGCCTGATCCGCCACCGGAGACCAGGGCGACCTTTCCGGGCACTGGGCTGTCGGCCCGGCGCACGAAGTCGGGATCGCGGTGCACCACGAGGGTGTCGGGGTGAGCGGCAGCAACTCCGACCAGCGCGTCGGCTACCACCGAGGACGGATCGTTGATGAGCTTCTTCATGTGCCACCCCGTTGGTGGGGCTCGTCGCGGTGCTGAGGATCGAGGGCGTGGGAGCTGAGCGCCTTCACCTCGATGTCCATCCAGGGGAACAGCGGCAGCGAGCTCAAGATCTCGTGGAGCTCGTCGGGCCCATCCACCGCGTAGAGGCTGTAGGTCGCCCGTCGACCAGGCACCCGCCAGATCCGCCGCAGCTTTCCGTCGGCGACGAGTTGCTCGCCCCTCGCGCGCTCGGCGGCCTTGATCGCCGCGAGTCGGTCGCGGTCCATCTCAGGCGGGATGGCCTGCTCGAGGTGGACGAGGAACTCCACGAGGGATCAGTCCTGCACCTGGGGTGGAGCGACGAGGTGGATTGCATCGCCGGGATCCGCGTTCTCGTGGATGACCGCACGCAAGGCCTTGGCCATCCCCACCGGGTCGTAGTGCTGCCAGATGTTGCGGCCGAGGTTGACACCGATCGCGCCACGGTCGATGCCGTCGCGGACGAACGACAGCACCTCGAGCGCATCGTCGGTCCTCGGCCCTCCGGCGATCACAACGGGCACGGGGCAGCTCTCGGTGATGACCTCGAAGTTCTCGGTGTAGTAGGTCTTGACGACCCTGGCGCCGAGCTCGGCGCAGATCCTGGAGGCAAGGGCGAGGTAGCGAGCGTCGCGCTTCTCGAGCTCCTTGCCCACGGCGGTCACCGCCATGACGGGAATCCCGTACCGCTCGAACTCGTTGACCGCCTTCGCCAGGTTGTTGAGCGTTTGCGACTCGTACTCGGAACCGATGAACACCGAGACTCCGACGGCGGCCACATCGAGCCGGATCGCCTCCTCGGCCGTGACCAGCAGGTGCTCGTTCTCGAGGTTCCCGCCGACGATGCTCGAACCGCCGCTCACCCGCAGGATCACGTTCGGGGTCGACTCTGCCGGTATCGCCGAACGCAGCACGCCGCGGGTGACGAACAACGCGTCGACGATCGGCGTCAACTCGGCGACGGCCGCACCGGGACGTTCGAGCTTGCTGGTGGGTCCGAGGAAGTAGCCATGGTCGATGGCCAGGAAGAAGCCCTTCCCGGTCGTCGGCGGGATGAGCCTCGACATCCGGCTCTGCATTCCCCAGTCCATGTTCTTGATCCGTCTCCCGTGTGTTCGAAACCCTGTTCGACAACCCGTTCGGGTCGTTGGCGCACAGATGTGCATGTCAGCACGTTCGTGCGTTGACTGTATCATCCCCCCGATTCGAGGGCAAGACCCGGAGCCGAGATCAGATCACCCGGTCGTTCCCACCGTCGATGGGGATGTGCGCGCCGGTGACGCACGAGAACACCGGTCCGAGCGCTGCTGCCACCACCCCCGCCACATCGGAGCTCGTGATCTCGATCCCCATCAGGTTGCGCCGCTTGTACTCATCGATCGTCAGCCCGTAGCGAGCCGCCCGTTCGGCGACGAGCTCGTCGGTCCACAACGCAGTGTCGAACACGGCGTCGGGATGCACCGAGTTGACCCGGACACGGGTGAGCTGATTGGCAGCGGCCTTCGAAGCGGAGTAGGCGCCGGCCCCAGGTCCCGGCGCGGCAACGTTCTTGGATCCGATCACCACTACGCGGCCGCCCCGGGGCGCGAGCACGAGCAACGGGTGAACGACCGAGAGCAGGTGGACGAAGGCTTCGACGTTGACCGACATCGCTCTCCGCCAGGCGTCAGGGTTGGCGACGGCGATCGGCGCCGAGTCCGGGAACACGCCGGCCGCGGCGACCAGCATGTCCACGCCGCCGAATCGCTCGACACCGGCATCGATGGCGGCGACCACGGCGCCGGGGATCGTGAGGTCGCAGGCGACACCGAGGTAGGCCGGCGCGTCGGACACGGTCGCGACGGCCGCGCTGAGGTCGAGCCCGACGACGGCGGCGCCGTGCTCGAGCAGTTCGACTGCGCAGGCGCGCCCGATGCCGGAGGCAGCGCCCGTGACGATGGCCACCTCTCCGGTGAAGTTCCTTGCGACGCTTGCCCGATCGAGCTTGGCCTGTTCGAGCTCCCAGTACTCGACGTCGAAGAAGTCCTCCGGTGAAAGCGTGGTGTACCCACCGAGCGCCGTTGCCTGCTCGATGATCCAGATCGTCTGGAGGTAGATGTCACGCGCCCGGTCGGCGCCGCCGACGTCGGGGCCGGCAGTGAGCATGCCGAGCTCGCGGTCGAAGATCACCCGCGGTGCCGGATCGAGCATGCTCGAAGTGGGAGCGCGGGGCTTGTGCTGCTCGTAGTAGCTGCGATACCGGGCCGCGTACTGTTCGACGTCGCGTCCGAACATCGGTACGGTCTTGGTCCAGATCACGTGGTCAGGTGTGGCTGGACCTCGTGCGGCGAGGTTCTCCAGGTCTTGGTGTTGGCTGAACGCCCAGCTAGTCGCGTCGGTGTGACGGCTCATGATCACCGGAGCCCCGGCGACGGTCGAGATCTCGGAGCGCAACTTGGCGAGAGCCGCGGCGCCCACGCCACGAATCGGGCCGACAGATGGTGACTTGGCCCTCTTGCCCGCCGCTGCGGCCGAGGACCGCTCGAGGTGGCGTTCCGCCTCCGTGACGAGGTCGATCATCCTGGAGTAGGCCTCATCCGAGCTGCCGCCGAAGGTGAACAGCCCGTGGTTCATCAGAACGATGCCGACCGTGTCGGCCATCGAGAGGCGTCCGATCGCATCCGCGGTGGCCTTCGCCAGCAGGAACCCTGATCGTGCATAGGGCACGACGACGACCCGGGCACCGTAGAGCTCCTCGATCTTCTCGCGGCCGTCCGGGGTGTTGGCGATGGCGAGCAACGCATCGGGGTGGGTGTGGTGCACGGCAGTGGCCGGAACGATGGCGTGAAGGATTGCCTCGACGGAGGGAGTCGGCGCCGAGGCGTCGATCCTGGCGACGCGCAACTCGTTGGCCATCGCCGCGTCGGAGAGCTGGTCAAGGGCAACCAGTCGACGGATCCGATCGAGCCGAAGCGCGACGAACATCGCCGGCTCGATCGTGGCCAGGTCGTGGCCACTTGCCTTGACCCACAAGACCTCCATCTGCTCGCCGTGGAGATCGTGGTCGATCACCTTGACGGAGGTGTTTCCGCCCCCGTGCAGAACCAGCGACGGCTCGGATCCGAGCAAGCGCGATGCGTACACGCAACTTCCGAGCGGGCCGTCGAACGCTTCGGCGTCGGTGCGGTTCCAGCGGTTCTCCATCGCGTCTCTCAGCGCCCTTCAGTTCGGCGTTGTGATCCCAACGCACCGAGGTTGCACAGATGTGCGTAGCAGCACGTTCGTGCGCACGTGTTCAGCAAGGTACCACCAGACCGAATCGACGGCAAGGTGCGGCCGGCTCAGGCGAGCAGGGCCGATGCGAGGGTCTCGTCGATGACGAGCTCGTTCAAGATGCCGGAGGCGATGGCGGCTCGGATGGCCGGGGCCTTGTCGGTCCCCGCGGCCACCCCGATCACCCTCGGTGCGTTGCGCAGCTCGTCGAGCGTCAACGCGACGGGATGGAGACCCGGTGCGTCGACCTTGTTGCCCTCGGCGTCGAAGTACCGACCAAAGATCTCACCCACCGCACCCGCGGCGATGACGTGATCCATCGCCGCGGCAGTCATGAAGCCCTCCGCCAGCACGAGCGACTCCGAGCCGATCACCCCGACCGACACGATGATGACATCGGCGGTCCGTGCTTGCTCCAGCGCCCTGGCGACCGGCGGCGACTCGAGGAAGCTCTCGGCGATCTCGGCTGACGATGCGAAGCCGGGGGAGGGGACGTGCATCACCTTCGCGTCGAACTTGCGGGCGAGCGTGCTGGTGACCTCCACCGCAGCGGTCATGTCGTCTGTGGTCGTGTGGCCGAACGCGTCGACGAGGACCAAGCCCGAGGTTCGCATCGAGCGGGTCTCGCGGGCAGACATGGCGATCGTTCGTCCCCAGCCGGCGGCGACCTTGATCGAGCCGGACGCGGCGATGGTCTCGAGCCGTCGGGCCATCGCCGTGGCGGCGGCAAGCATCGGGGACTCGCCTTCGAGGGCATGTCCGACGATGGCTCCGACGAGGCCGTAGCGACCCACCAGTGCCTCCGAAAGTCGTGCCGACTCCGGCAGCGGCTCGGTTATCAGCACCCGGACGATTCCGTCGCGCTCGGCATTGGTGAGGATGCGGCTTATCGTCGACCGCGACAGCCCCAACCGATCGGCGACCTCTTGTTGGTTGAGCCCGCGCTCGTGGTAGAGCCAGGCGACCCGGATCGCCAACTCGCGCCGGGCGTTGTTCGCAACCATCCCGCGAAGTATCACTCGTCGGCGAAAGAATGTCCAACGCCGCACGGTTGTGCAGCTGCCGTCCCCGCGTTGTATTCAGGTGGTGGTACTGAGTGAGTTCAGGGCAGAAACGAGCCCGAACTGGATGTGCCATGATCAGCTCATGCGTCTCGCTTCGAGTCTCGGCCTCGGTGCCGCACTCGTGGTGGCCGGTTGCCTGGCCGCAGGCATCCAACAACCGAGCGCAGTCGGTGCGGCCGAGGTTGGGTACGTGGCCCTGCCGTCGCCAGCCCGTGTGCTTGACACCCGTTCGGATGGCGCAACTGTTGACGGCCAGTTTCAGCGTGGGGGGATACGACCACTCGGCTCCACCCTCGCCCTGACCGTCGCAGGTCGCGCCGGTGTGCCGTCGGATGCTACCGCGGTGGTGCTGAATGTCACCGTCACCGAGGCGACCGGTTCGGGCTACGTGACTGTGTACCCATGCGGAGCGACGCAACCGACGGCATCGAACCTCAACTATGTCTCAGGGAAGAACATCCCGAACCTGGTGATCGCGAAGGTCGGTACCGCCGGTCAGGCGTGTTTGTTCAACACCGCGCCAACGCAGTTGATCGTGGATGTTGCCGGGTACTTCCCCGGCACGGATGCGCTCGCCCCGCTCGACGCCCCCGCACGTCTGCTCGACACCCGTCCTGACGGCATCACGATCGACGGCATTGGTGCTGCGGGTGGAATTCGAGGAGCGGGAACGGTGCAGACCTTGCAGATCGCCGGTCGTGCCGGCATCTCCGCTGGCGTCTCGTCGGTCGTGCTGAACGTCACCGTCGACCAGCCGGACGGCTCGGGGTACATCACCGTGTACCCGTGCGACGCGGCGAGGCCGACCGCGTCGAACGTGAACTATGTGCTCAACCAGACCATCCCGAACGCTGCGATCGCGAAGGTCGCCGCCGATGGCACCGTGTGCTTCTTCACGTCACGGGCCACGCATCTGATCGTCGACGCCGCTGGATACTTTGCTGACGCGTCAGTCCTGGTCCCACTGCCCGCGCCGGCGCGCCTACTCGACAGCCGGTCGGGTGGTGCGACCATCGACGGTCTGTTCCAGGCGACCGGGTTCCGTCCGTCGGGCGGCACGATCCAACTGACCGTCGCCGGTCGCGCGGGCATCCCGGCCACCGCGTCCGCTGTGGTCCTCAACGTGACGGTCGACCAAGCGCAGACCGAGGGCTACATCACCGTCTACCCGACCGGCGTCGCGCGTCCGAACGCATCGAACCTCAACTACGTGATCGGTCAGACTGTCCCGAACGCGGTCATCGCCCGTCTCGGCAGCGGCGGCACGATTTGCCTGTACAGCAGTGGCGCGACGCATCTCATCGTCGATGTAGCGGGGTACCTCATCGGACCCGCACCCGCCGCCCCGGGGTCGTCGTGTCCCGCTGACCCGCTTCCGCCCGCACCGCAACCACCAGGACCGACCCCCACGACGCAGCCGCCCGGCGGAGGACTCGATCCGAGGTACCCGACGTGCACCGCGGCGAAGGCAGCCGGATACGGGCCGTACGTGTTCGGTGTCGATCCGGAGTATGCGTGGTACGAGGATCGCGATCACGACGGCATTGTCTGCGAGTAGCGGTCGAAGCCGAAGGGGGTTCCACCCTCCCGGGTCGCAACCGTATCTAGGGTGCAGTGATGACGCAGGGATCCGACGCCGACCCTCAGTACATGACGCCGGCACTTTCCCGGTGGCGTCGCCGTACCGACATGCCGTTGATGGTGCTCGCGATCGGTTCCCTCCCGGTGCTGCTATTGGAAGTCGACCGGCAGCAACTTCCGTACTGGGACCGGATGCTCATCGACACGGTGAACCTGGTCGTTCTCGTCGCGTTTGCCGTCGACTACTTGGTTGAGTTCAGGCTTGCGTCGAACCGCCGATCGTTCGCCCGACATGAATACCTGAGCCTGCTGATAGTCATCGCGCAAGGCATCGCGCTAGTGCCGGCGCTGGCCGCCTTTGGTGCGTGCGGGTCGTGGTCGTTGGTGGCACCGCGTCTCGCGATGGCCGACGGATGCTTCGTGACCACGCCGCAAGTTTCGCTCTCTGCATGGCAGCGTTCACATGGATCGCATCCGCCGCGGCATTCACGGTGGTCGAAGACGTTGGCCAAGGCGGCCGCATCCACTCGTTCTTCGATGCGCTCTGGTGGTCTCTGGCAACGATCACGACAGTCGGTTACGGCGACATCTACCCGGTCACGGCGGCAGGCCGGATCGTCGGCGGATTCACGATGATCGTCGGCATCTCCACCTTCGCGATCGTGACCGCCAAGGTCGCACAGTTCCTCGTGCGAAGTGAATAGTCGAGGACGCTCATCCGACATCGGGTTGGCTCCATCGACGAACCGTGCACCTCCTCATGTCTTCAGCCACAACGGTCGCGTGCGGCCATTGGGGCAGAAGAATTAGCGCTGGGCGAAACGGGGGCAGATTGGTCCAGCACGTCAAGAGCCGCAGGCCGTGCACCCTCGGAAGGGACTTGACCTGCGGCTCGTTGTTGTGGTCGAGACCGGCGTCGATCCGGTGACCCCACGCTTTTCAGGCGTGTGCTCTGCCGACTGAGCTACTCGACCGTGTTGTGTTGATGTTGGTTTGTGCCGACCCGGCGAACCGGTCCGACGCACACCTCCGCACGAGCGATTCTCGCTCGTAGCGGTCCCGACGGGACTCGAACCCGCGACCTCCGGCTTGACAGGCCGGCGTGAACTCCAGCTTCACCACGGGACCAGACTGATTGACCAGCATGATCTTGCACCCCCAACGGGATTCGAACCCGTGCCGCCACCTTGAAAGGGTGGTGTCCTAGGCCACTAGACGATGGGGGCTAGGGGACATCTCCGGTTGAGAGCGTCGAAACACTAACACCAGCGCGACGTTTTGCCACCAGGCGTTTCGACCCGCTGGGCGCCGTGGCGCCGCGCACTACGGTCGCTTCATGCGCCTCGACGTGACCCCGAGCCTCGATCTGGCCGCCTATGCGTTCACCCACCGGATCCGCGTGCGATTCGCCGAGACCGACGCGATGAGCATCGTCCACCACAGCAACTACCTCGTCTACCTCGAAGCGGCGCGGGTCGAGTACCTGCGCGAGCTCGGCCGTCCCTACACCGACATGCGCCGCGAAGGCGTCGATCACGCCGTGCTGGAGAGCTTCGTGCAGTACCGCGCACCGCTGCGCTTCGACGACGAGCTCGACGTGTCGCTGGTGCTTGCCGCAACCACGCGGGCGACCTTCCAGATCGCCTACCTCCTCACCGTCGCCGGCGCCGTCCGCGCCACCGCGGTGACCGCCCACGGTGCCGTCAACATGGCCGGACGCCCCGTTCGAATGCCGGCGTGGCTGCTCGCCCTCGGCCCCGCCCGCCCGTGAGTTCGTAGACGCTGCGAGAACCGCCACCACGCTCGGTGGGGAAATCGTGTGCATCCGGTTACAAGTCGGCGGCAAGTGCCGTCGCACGTCCGACGGGTGACCGACACGTGCTTATTGTCCTGGCATGCGACCTCGCTGGTTGGGAGCAGCAGCCGCCACCGGCTACCTCATCGGCACCTTCCCGACTGCCGATCTCGTGGCGCGCCGCGTGTCTGGCGGCACCGTCGACCTTCGTCGTGAAGGCAGCGGCAACCCAGGTGGCGCGAATGCGTTGAAGGTTCTTGGTAGGCGAGCGGGTTACACCGTCATGGCAGTCGACGTCGCCAAGGGCGCTGTGGCATCAGCCGTCGGTGGCGTGCTCGCCGGACCCGTCGGTGCGCACGCGGCGGGCACCGCCTCGGTGGTGGGGCACTGCCTGCCCGTGTGGAACGGGGGTAAGGGCGGCAAGGGTGTCGGCACCAGCGTTGGCCAGTGCCTGGCGACCTTCCCCGCGTACTTCCCGATCGACCTCGGCGTCGCCGCGATAGCCGCCGCCAACCCGAGGTGGAAGCACCGGGCTTTCGCCGCGACGATGGTGTCGAGCACGTTCTGGGTCATCGGCGCGTTCGTGTGGTGGCGACGTCAACTGCCGAACCTGTGGGGGCCGCGACCGACAGCGGCGCTGCCCCTGGCGGCCGCGGTCAGCAGCGTCATGGTCGCCTACAAGTTCAAGGCCGCCGTGCCTCCGGCCGGGGCAACGAGATGAAGGGCTCACCGGGCAAGGTCGGGATGTGCACCGACTCCAACTCGCAGATCCCGCGCGAGCTGATCGAGCGCTACGAGGTGGAGGTGGTGCCGATCACCTTGTTGATCGACGAGCACGAGTATCTCGAGGGCGTCGACCTGGATGCCGACGAGTTCTACGCGATGTTCGAGGACGGCCGTTCCCCGAACGTGAGCACCAGCCAGCCGAGCCCCGGACAGTTCGCGCTGGCCTACGAGGCGCTGGTCGAGCGCGGCTGCACCGAGATCTTGTCGGTGCACGTCTCCTCGGCGGTCTCCGGCACGTTGAACTCGGCGCGTCTCGCGGCCCGTTCGCTCGATGTGCCCGTCAGGCTCGTCGACACCGGCACGGCGAGCTTCGGGGTCAGCTGCTGCGTGTGGGCCGCCGGCGACGCGTTGCTCGACGGGGCGTCGATCGATGAGGCAGCGTCGGTGGCCGAGTCGCTGGCGCCGGCCATCGGCAACGTGTTCATCGTCGGGGGTCTCGATCTGGTTCGCGCCGGTGGGCGGGCCGACGCCGGTGTCGTCGCCGGCAACGGGATACCGGTGCTCGCCCTCCGCGACGGTCAGGTGCAGGTGCTGGAGCGAGTGGTCACCGTGGTGGATGCCGTCAACGCGATGGCCGGGGCAGCCATTCGCTGGGGCGACCGGCTGAGGGTGGCCGTCGGCGTCGCCGACAGCGCGGCCAACCCGATCGGGGAGGCGCTCGTCAGCGCAATCGGTGAGGCGGCAACGGTGGACGAGGTGGTGAGGTACCGCGTCGGCCCATCGGTGGGCGCGCACACCGGCCCCGGCACCGCCGGCTGCTTCATGTTTCCGTCATCGTCCGGACGGTCCACTCCAACAGCCAGCTGAGGAAGCTGTAGAGCTGGTGCTCGCCGGCTCGGGGATCGTCGTCGGCGATGTCGTCGGGGTCGTCGTCCTCGCTCAGGTCGAGCACCGTGCCGAGCACCAGGCGCAGGCCGTTGAGCCCCTGCATCAGCGCGCTCACCTGCGCTTCGTCGAGCGGGGGTTTTGTGGCCAGAGCAGCGGTGACCGTGTCGATGCCGACGAGGCGTGAGGCGACGAGCTCCTCGCGCATCAGGCGTTGGTACTCGGCGTCGTGCTCGGCGTGTTCGGGCAGGTGGTAGGCCGCGGGGAACACCCTGACGAGTGCCGGGTTGTCGCTCGGACCCACCAGCAGGCTCTGCATCTCACCGAGCAGTCGGCGGATCAGGTCGCGCTCCTCGTCGTCGAGGTTGAGCCGGAATCCGCCTCGGTAACGCTCGATCGGGGGCCGGAACTGCCACCTCGCCATCAGTCGTCCTGCTGCATGGTGGCCCACAGACCGTGCTCGTGAAGGCGGAAGACGTCGAGCTCGGCCTTCTCCCGCGAGCCGCTGCTGACCGCGGCTCGGCCCTTGTGGTGCACATCGAGCATCAGCTCGGTGGCCTTCTCGAGCGAGTAGCCGAACAGCTTCTGGAGCACGAACGTGACGTAGCTCATCAGGTTTATCGGGTCGTTCCACACGAGCACGACCCACGGCCGGTCGGGGTCGATCGTGGAGTCGGTCGTCGGCGCTTCGACCTCCGCTGGACTGGGCGCCGTTGACATGTCCCCAGTGTGCCCGGTTGGCTGGTGTCTTCCCTCGCCCATACGATGGAGAGATGGCTGTCGGCACCCGCCCACTCGTTCCCTCCCGGCTCTCGCCGGGTGGCGTGGTGCACGGCTCCACTCGCACTCCGACCACGCCTCTACGGGGTTACGTGGCCTTGGCCAAGCTGCGGGTGATCGAGTTGTTGCTCGTTACCACGGTGCCCACGATGGTGTTGGCCGAGCAGGGGTGGCCGAGCACCGCGCTGGTGCTGGTCACGCTGCTCGGTGGCACGTTGGCAGCCGGTGGCGCGAACGCGATCAACATGGTGATCGACCGCGACATCGACGCCTTGATGAAGCGCACCCAGGGGCGGCCGCTGGTCACGGGGCTCATCACTCCACGGGCAGCGATGGTGTTCGCGATCACGCTCGAGGTGCTCGCTTTCGGTGTGCTGTGGTGGGGAGCCAACCTGCTGTCGGCGGTGCTCACGCTCAGCGCCACGTTGTTCTACGTGTTCGTGTACTCGATCTGGCTGAAGCGCAGGACCCGCCAGAACATCGTCATCGGTGGCGCCGCCGGTGCGGTGCCCGTGCTGGTGGGCTGGAGCGCGGTGCAGAACTCCGTCAGTTGGAGCGCGGTCACGTTGTTCGTGGTGATGTTCCTCTGGACCCCTCCGCACTTCTGGGCGTTGGCCATTCGCCACGTCGACGAGTACCGGGCCGCCGGCGTGCCGATGTTGCCGGTGGTGGTGCCCATCGAGCAAGCCGTACGCCAGATGGTGATCTACACCGCGGCGCTGGTCGTGAGCTCGTTGATCCTGATCCCGGTTGCCGGCGTGGGGGCGATCTATGCGGGCACCGCCGTCGTGGCGGGATCGGTGTTCATGTGGGGCACCATCGATCTCGGTCGTCACCCCACGGCGCAGCGGTCGATGCGGCTCTTCGGCTTCAGCATCACCTACGTCACCTTGCTGTTCGGTGCGCTCACCACCGACGTGCTCGTCCGTCACGGCTTCTGATCGGGTCTGCACGCACCGGCCTCACGATCGCACATGATTTCAATCGGCGGGCCACCCTGTGGGTAATCTCGCACCAGTCAATCCGTCACACACCTCATCAGGACCGCGTGGCGCGGCCTGAGACGAATCGAGCTCATTGCCCATGACAACCATCGATCCCCACGCTGCCGGCGCCGGCGTTGCCGCGGGTGCGGGCGAGCGCACGGGCGGTCTCGCGGCCACCGTCGCCGACTGGGTCACCACCACCGATCACAAGAAGATCGGCCGGCTGTTCATCATCGACTCGCTCGTGGTGCTGTTGGCGATGGCTGCGATCGGAGCGGTGCTCGGGTTCGAGCGCATCGATGCATCAGCCAACACCATCGACGCCAACGCTCTGCCGCAGATCTTCTCGATGTATCGAGTGGTGCTCACCTTCGGTGTCGTGGCCCCCTTGGGTCTCGGTCTGGCCATCGCCATCGTGCCGCTCCAGCTCGGAGCCCGCGCCCTCGCCTTCCCCCGGCTGGCGGCGTCGGGGTTCTGGGCTTGGCTGCTCGGGTCGGGGCTCGTCATCGGCTCGATCATCGCCAATGGCGGTCCTGGCGGTGGCAACCCCGACATGGTCGATCTGTTCCTGGTGGGTCACGTGGTGCTCCTGGCCGGCCTGGTTGCGGCGGCCGGCGCGGTCACCACCTCGGTGCTCACCACCAGGGCTCCGGGCATGAACATGCGTCGTGTACCGATGTTCGCCTGGTCGGCGCTCGTGGGATCGCTCGGGCTGGTGCTGATGCTGCCGGTGGTCGTCGGCACCCTCGTGTTGGTCACCGTCGATCACAAGTACGGACGAACCACGTTCGGCGGCAACACCGGCGTCGGTGAGTGGCTCGGGTTCGCCTTCACCCAACCGGCAACCTTCGTGTATGCGGTACCGGTCTTCGGTCTCGTGGCCGACACGATCGCCACCGCCACCCGTCGTCGTCTGGCGATGCGCGGCGTGGCGCTGATCGGCATCGGCCTCGTCGGATCGGCTTTCCTGGCCGGCGTGGCACAGGTCGATGCCGGGCTGCGCCGCGACGTGCTCGATGCGAGCTTCTCCGATGCGTTGGGCGACTTCGTGCCGTTCGCCGTGCTCAACCTGTTGCCGCTGGTCGGTGCGCTGGCGGTGTTCGCGGTGGTGATGCAGGCCGTCGCCGCACGGCCGCGGATCATCTCGCCGTTCGTGTTCAGCTTCCTCGGTGCGGCGATGGTGCTGGTCGGCATCGCCGCCAACGCGCTGTATCACGTCGGCGACGCGCAGCTCGCCGACACGGTGTTCGAAGAGGGCGCCTGGATCGCGGTCTGCTACGGGGCGGTGCTGGCCGCTCTCGGCGGTGTCACCTACTGGGGTCCGAAGCTCTGGGGGCGTTCGATCGCCGACAAGAAGGTGCTGCCGTTCGCGCTGCTCGGCTTCTTCGCCACCGTGCTCGCCACCTTCCCGTACTTCGTCGCCGGGTTCGCCGATCAACCTGGCGGGGCCACCACGTTCGACTACGGCGGTCCGCAAGACCTGTGGAACACGCTGTCCACCGTCGGCCATGCGCTGATGGTGTTGACGGTCATCGGCTTCGTCGCACTCGCCCTGCGTTCGTTCGCCACCGGAGCACACGCCGGCGACGACCCCTGGGATGGCCAGACGTTGGAGTGGGCCACGTCGTCGCCTGCCCCCGCCAACAACTTCGCCGAGATCCACGTGATCAAGTCGGGGGCTCCGCTTCTCGATCTGAAGCCGGCCGTCGGGTCGGCCTCGATGCCCGCCCAGCCTGCCAGAGGTGACTCCTGATGCACGCACTCCCCGCCGCCCCCGTCCCCGCCCCGCGGCGGCAGTTGTTCGTCGGCACGTCGCTCGCTTGTGCTGCCGGCGCCACGCTGTACGGCGGCATGCTCGCCTTGTTCCTGCGTTTCCGGCACGCCACGCTCGCTGTGCCGCAGAGCGAATGGAAGCCGGCCGGAGTGACGGTGCCCGAGGTGGCCACCAACACGATGCTGATCTCGTTCCTCGCCGCTCTCGTGTTCGCCCAGTGGGCGGTGTACGCAGCCCGCCGCGGCATCCGCAGTCACACCGGCATGGCGCTCGGGTTGGTGGCCCTGGTTGGCGTGGCCGTCGTCAACAGCCAAGCCTTCGTGTACGGCCAGATGCACCTCGCCGTCGCCGGCGGCACCTACCAGATGATGTTCTACACGCTCACCGGAACGTTCCTGGCCCTGATGATCATCGGCCTGGTGTTCACCGCCGTCACGGCTTTCCGATTCCTCGGTGGGCGCACCGAAGACCGCGAGATCGTCGCCGCCCACGCCATGTACTGGTACTTCCTCGGCGCGGTGTACACCGCACTGTGGTTCGTCGTCTACGTCACGAAGTGAGCAGGTAGCCAACTCATGTTCACCACAGGTTCGAAACTCTTCATCGCAGCGACATCGCTCGCCATCGCCGCGGCGATCGTCTTCGGCGTCACCAACACCGGCGACGTCGGATGGACCGCCACGGTCGGCCTGGTCGGCGCCGCCGTCGCCCTCACCTTGCTCACCGGAGTCAACTTCTTCGTGCGCGACTCCAACGTCGGTTCGATGCAGCCCGATGCCACCACCAACTCGCCGGCCGCTCACGATGCGCCTGGTTCCAGCATGTGGCCGCTCATCGGTGCTGTCGGGGTCACCCTCATCGCGATCGGCATCGTCGCCACGCCGGTCGTGTTCAAAGCCGGTGTCGTGGTGGTGCTGGCCACCGTGGTCGAATGGATGGTGCAGGGTTGGAGCGAGCGGGCCTCGTCCGACCGCGCCTTCAACGCCGGCGTCCGCAAGCGAATCCTCAACCCGCTCGAGTTCCCGGTTCTCGGCGCGGTCGGCCTTGCGGTGGTCGTCTACTCGTTCTCGCGGATCATGCTGTTCCTGTCGAAGGCGGCCGGTCCGGCGGCGTTCGCCGTGATCGCCGCGCTGCTGCTGGTGGGCGGGTTCCTGTTCGCGTCACAGCCGTCGGTGAAGCGCAGCATCGTCGTCGGCATCTGTGCGATCGCCGGTCTCGGGCTCGTCAGCGCCGGAGCAGTGATGGCTATCGACGGCCAGCGCCAGATCCACGCCCACGACATCATCGAGGCCGATCCTGCGGTGTGCGCCAGCAACGCCGAGGCCGAGGTCGACGAGAAGGGTTCGCAGAGCCTGGCCGCGAAGAGCAACGTCGCGGCCACGCTCTACTTCGAGAACGGTCGACTCTCGGCACAGGTCATCGGCATCCCCGGTCGTGTCACCACCATCACGTTGCCGCGCAGCACGCCGTCGAACATCGTGTTCCGCAACCTCGACGCCGAGCCGGTGCGACTCACGGCGAACCTCGGCACGTTCGAGACCGACGTCGAGGTGAACGGCGAGTTCATCAAGCAGAGCCCGCTCACGTGCACCACGCTCGTCGAGCAAGACGGACGCCAGTTCCTCACCATCACCTTCGCGAAGGCGTCGTCGGGATCGCTGGCGCCGTACAGCCTGGTCGTCCCCGGCGTCGACGGTGCCGTCGTAGAAGTCGTGGTGCCGTGAGTCAACGCGTGCGAACCCCGGAATGTGGAGAGATCAACTTGGCTACCGTTAGGACAGTGCCCTCAATGCCGCGTCGCACATCCATCACCCTCGCTGCTGCCACGGCGCTGCTCGCGTTGGCCGGGTGCGCGACAGATGCTCCGCAAGACACGTGGGCACCGGCCGGTGAGAACGCGCAGCGCATCCACAACCTGCAGTGGCCGATCTTCGCCATCGCCGGGGTCGTGCTGCTGATCGTTTCGGCGGTGGTCGTGTTCTGTGTGATCCGCTTCCGCGACAAGGGCCAGCCGATGCCCGAGCAGACCCACGGCAAGCCGGCGCTCGAGATCCTGCTCACCATCATCCCGGCGCTGATCCTCGTCGGCGTCGGCATCCCCACGGTGAGCACCATCTTCGAGCTGGCCAAGACCGACGACACCGAGTGCGTCATCAACGTCACCGGACAGCAGTGGTGGTGGGAGTACGACTACCCGGCGCAGCAGGGGTGCGGCGGCATCGCCGAGCCGATCGTCACCAGCGGTCAGCTCGTGCTCCCCGTCGACGCCAAGGTGCTGCTGCGGCTCACCAGCCGCGACGTCATCCACTCGTTCTGGATCCCGAAGTTGAACGGCAAGCGCGACACCGTGCCCGGACGCGTGCACACTCTGCGCCTGCAGGCCGACGAGCCCGGCATCTACGCCGGTCAGTGCACCGAGTTCTGTGGGCTCAGCCACGCCAACATGAAGATGGAGGCGGTCGCGCTGAGCAAGGCCGACTTCGAGACGTGGAAGGCGAACCAGATCGCGCCGTACGCGTCCCCTGAGGCGGGCACCCTGGCCGCAGCCGGCGAGGCGACGTTCACGGCGAACTGCTCGTACTGCCACCAGGTGAACGGGCTGGCCACCACCTCGCCATCGGGCGAGGTCACGCCGGTGCTGGCCAACCCCGACGAGTTCGTGGTGTCGGGCGCCGTGCCCAACCTCACCCATCTGATGAGCCGCAACACCTTTGCCGGCGCCACCTGGGACCTGCTCACCGAGGAGTGCCGCGATCGCGTGTGGAACGCGCCCCCCGACCAGTTCGGCGCGCTGTACCTGCAAGGAGTCACGCCGGAGTGTCTGAACGAGGTCGACCTTCGGGAGTGGCTGCGCAACGCCCCGGCCAAGAAGCCGATGTTCGCCAGTGACGCCCAGAAGGCCGAGAGCGGCGGCAAGGTCCGCGGCATGCCCTACCTGGCGCTTTCCGAGAGCCAGATCGACGAGATCATCGCCTACCTCCTCGAGCGGAAGTAACGGAGCGAACTGAGAATGGCCATCATCGAACGTCCCTCTGCACCTGCCATCGTCGGCGGTGGCAACCTCTCCCCGGCGGTGGTCGGGGCCACTCAGGCCTATGGCGTGCTGAAGCGACCTGTCTCGTCCACCGGCTGGCGCTCGTGGGCCTTCACCGTCGATCACAAGAAGCTCGGCATCATGTACGGCGTCGTCGCGATGTTCTTCTTCCTCGTCGGCGGGGTCGAGGCGTTGCTGATCCGCGCCCAGTTGATGGGCCCGAACGGCAGGGTGCTCAGCGCCGGTCTCTACAACGAGATGTTCACGATGCACGCCACCACCATGGTGTTCTTGTTCGTGATGCCGATGGCTGCGGCATGGGCGAACTACTTCGTGCCGTTGCAGATCGGCGCCCGCGACGTTGCCTTCCCGCGGCTCAACGCGTTCGGCTTCTGGTGCTTCTTGTTCGGTGGCATCTTCTTGAACACGTCGTGGTTCCTCGGCGGTGCAGCCGACGGTGGCTGGTTCATGTACCAGCCGAACGCGAACGCGTTGTTCTCGCCAACGCACGGCGTCGATTTCTGGAGCCTCGGCCTGCAGATCACCGGCATCGCGTCGCTCACCGGTGCGATCAACCTCATCGTCGCCGTGCTCAACATGCGCAGATGCCGATCTTCACCTGGATGATCCTCGTCGTGCAGTTCCTGTTGCTGTTCGCGATCCCGGTCATCACCGTGGCGTTGTTCCTGCTTATGTTCCAGCGTGCCTTCGGCGCCACCTTCTTCGACGTCGGGGCCGGCGCCGATCCGCTGCTGTGGCAGCACCTGTTCTGGATCTTCGGTCACCCCGAGGTGTACATCCTCATCTTGCCCAGCTTCGGGATCGTCAGCGAGGTGCTACCGGTCTTCAGCCGCAAACCGTTGTTCGGCTACCGATTCGTGGTGTTCTCGGGCGCGGCGATCGGCTTCCTCGGTTGGGGCGTGTGGGCGCACCACATGTTTGCCAGTGGCATCGGGCCCGTCAGCGTGGCTGTGTTCTCGGTGGCCACGATGCTCATCGCCATCCCGACCGGCGTGAAGATCGTCAACTGGACGCTCACCCTGTGGGGCGGCAAGCTGCACTTCACGACGGCGATGATGTTCGCCATCGGGCTGATCATCGAGTTCACCATCGGCGGCCTGTCGGGTGTGACCCACGCGATCAGCCCCAGCGACACCCAGCAGACCGACACGTACTACATCGTCGCCCACTTCCACTACGTGCTGTTCGGCGGCGCCGTGTTCGGCATCTTCGCCGGCTTCTACTACTGGTGGCCGAAGGTGTTCAGCAAGCTGCTCAACGAAACCCTCGGCAAGTGGAACTTCTGGCTGATAGTGATCGGCATGAACCTGGCCCGATGCACGTCATCGGCCTGCAGGGCCAGCCACGCCGGATGATGAACTGGACCGAAGCGCGAGCAGGCGAGGGGTTCTTCAACCTCGGGTTCTGGAACCGCGTCGCGTCGGTCGGGTCGTACATCCTTGCCGTCGGCGTGCTCGTGTTCTTGATCAACGTCGTGTACACGCACACCAGCAAGAAGGTGGGCAAGGCCCCGCTCGACCCCTGGGATGCGCGCAGCCTGGAGTGGATGACCACCAACCCGCCGAAGGTGCACAACTTCGACGTCGTCCCCACCGTGCACGCGCTCGACGAGTTCTTCCATCGCAAGTACGAGGAGGACCCCGAAACCGGTGCGGTCACCAAGGTCGCCACCGCCGAGGAGATCATGGCCGAGCAGGAGGCCAACGCCGACAAGAACATCCACATGCCATCGCCTTCGTACTGGCCGATGGTGCTCGCCCTCGCGCTGCCGATCATGGCCTACGGCGTGATCTTCACGAGGGTGCTCATCGTGGTCGGCGGCCTGCTGCTGCTCCTGTCGATGTTCGCCTGGGCGCTCGAACCCTCGGTGGCCGACGATTCCGACTACGACCCGCCGGCCGACACCGGTGGTGCAAGCAAGGAGCTGGCCCTCGATGTCTGATCTAGCGGTGGCCCACGACGACCATGCCCACGACGCGCACGCCCACGACGCGCACGCGACCTCCACCGGGCTCAGCAACAACAAGATGGCGATGTGGTTGTTCCTCGGCAGCGAGTGCCTGCTGTTCGGCGGGCTCATCTCCACCTACATGCTGTACCGCGGTCGTCACGCGGCCAACCTCGGACCGAATCAGGTCTTCGACATCCCGTTCACCTCGGTCAGCAGCTTCGTGCTGCTGATGAGCTCGCTCACGATGGTGCTCGCGGTCAGTTCGGCTGCTCGCCAGGATCACCACGGCACGAACCTCTGGCTCACGGTCACGGCGTTGCTGGGAGCCACCTTCGTCGGTGGCCAGGTGTACGAGTTCACCGCCTTCTACGACGAGGGACTCGGGTTCACCACCAGCCTGTTCAGCTCGAGCTTCTACACCCTCACCGGTTTCCACGGCGTGCACGTCACCGTCGGGATCATCATGTTGATGGCCCTCGTCGGCATCAACAAGCGCGGCCGGATCCCCGGAGACCGGGCAGAGGTCGTGGAGCTGGTCGGTCTCTACTGGCACTTCGTCGACATCGTGTGGATCGTCATCTTCACACTCGTCTACCTGATCCCATCGTGAGCGAGGGCAACACCATGACCACGGTTGCAGCACACAGCGACGCCCACGATCACAGCGAGCACGGCGAGCACAAGTCGAACAGCTACTACGTGAAGGTCGCGCTCATCCTCGCCGGGCTCACCGCGCTCGAGACGAGCACGTACTGGATCGACTTCGGCCCCTTGTTCATGCCGGCGCTGCTCACGATGATGACGGTCAAGTTCTTGATGGTGGTGTCGCTGTTCATGCACCTGAAGTTCGACAACAAGATCTTCAGCTACCTCTTCTACTCCGGCCTGATCCTCGCGTTGCTCGTGTACATCGCGGCGCTCGCCACGTTCCAGTTTTTCGGCGCATCTTGACCGGATGAGACCGACCGGACCAGGCTGAGCGCATGAGGGCGCGGCAATGATCGCCTCGACACCTCCCGACGGCGTCGACCCCTGGCAGTTCCAGGCACACCCCGAGGTGTGGCTGCTCATCGCGTTCCTGATCGGCGCGTACGTCTACATGGTGCGCGTGATCGGACCGAAGGCGGTGTCACCAGGAGAACGGCCGGTATCGGGCAAGCACGTCGCCTGCTTCGCCGGTGGTGTCGGCTTGCTCTGGGTCGGTTCCGACTGGCCGATCCACGACATCGGCGAGGGCTACCTGTACTCGGTGCACATGTTCCAGCACATGGTGTTCAGCTACTTCGTGCCCCCGCTGCTGCTGATGTCGTTGCCCACGTGGATGGCCCGCGCCCTCATCGGCACCGGTCGCGGCTACCGGGTCGGCAGTTGGCTCGCCAAACCGATCGTGGCCGGCGTCGCGTTCAACCTCGTGGTCATGGTCACCCACATACCGGGGGTGGTGAACTCCTCCACCGAGAACGGCGCACTGCACTACTCGCTGCACTTCCTCGTGGTCACGCTGGCACTGCTGATGTGGACCCCCGTCGTCGGCCCGATCGAGGAGTGGCAGATGGGTGCGGGTGGCAAGTGCATATACCTGTTCCTCATGAGCGTGGTGCCGACGGTGCCGGCCGGCTGGCTCACCTTTGCCGACGGCGCCGTCTACAAGCACTACGACCAGCCATGGCGGGTGTGGGGCATCAGCGTCACCGACGACCAGCAGCTCGCCGGTGCGATCATGAAGCTCGGCGGCGCCGTGTTCTTGTGGGCGATCACGATCTTCTTGTTCTTCAAGCGCTTCGGTGCCGGCTTCGAGACCGAGAACACCTACGTCCGCAAGGGCCAGATGTCGCGGGCCGAGATCATCGGCCACGATCAGGAGCCGCTCACCTACGATCAGGTCACCGCGGCGTTCGATCGAAGCGAACCAGCCCTA
>VFMC01000014.1 GCA_006515795.1 Acidimicrobiaceae bacterium
CTCAGCGGTCCGTCGGGGAGCTCGAACTGTGGTACCACGAGGGTGAGCGAGTCGTCGCGGGTCGAGAGGTTGTCGGTGCAGGCGTCGCCCGGGAACGCTTCGAGCACCACGGGGTGGAGTCGCTGCAGGGCGAAGTCGATGTTGCCTGTGGTGATGCTGTCGGAGAGAGCCGCGAAGAACTGCTCCGGAGTCTCGGCCTCGGGTGCCTCTGCCGGAGGCGGGGCGTCGGGGTCGACCGCCATCGGCGAGGTGAACACGCCGAGCACCGGTGCCGCGAGTTGGCTCACGGACGTTCCGTCGGATCCGAGCGTGAGCACGTAGCTCAGCGGTCCGTCGGGGAGCTCGAACTGTGGTACCACGAGGGTGAGCGAGTCGTCGCGTCGATATGTCGGCCCTCCGGCGGCGGCGAAGCTGACCTCGACGCTGCGGTCGTCCGGTTCGAGACCCAGCGGCGCGGCAAGAGCCATCGACACCGCCACGAATCCACCGGCGTCCAGCGCGGGGTCACCCCGCGGGCAGATCGTGAGACCGACCTGGCCGGGCCCGCACGGGAAGATCGTGTTGGCGAACAGCGGCGTGTGACGGAACGCATCGAGGTCGGCTGCAGGTTGGCCGTTGGACCCGAGCGGGTTGATGTACCCCGCGCCATGAGCGACCAGGCTCGGGTCGCCGCTGGCGGCAGCGAACACCCAGTAGCGCGCGTTCACGCTGCAGGCGTCGTTCATGCGCTGGGTGAGCGCCACGTCGTCGGGAGCGAAGTACCAGAAGCACCCCGGCTCGTCGGCCCCGTTCGCCAAGGCGCCTGCCGGGGTGTTCGCCATCGTGTTCAGCACCGTGCCTGCCGCAACGAACGAAGCGGTAGATGGCAGCGTGAAGTCGTCGAAGTCGTCGGCCGACACTTGAACCTCGTCGCCGGTCACGGTGTAGCTACCGTCGTCGCCCCACAGCGACGCTGGTAGCTCGGTGATCCCGCCGTTCGGGTGGATGAGGACCACTGATTCCACGTTGCAGGGACCGAACTGTCGCAGCGGGTGGTTCACGATCGTGGTCACGAACGGCGTGCCGGGCACCAGCCCCGCGGATCGGCCGGTGTGGCGGAACGCACCGCAAGTGCTCACGAGCTCGATCGTGGAGCCGGGCGCGAAGCCGCCGGCGAAGATGAACGGGAACCCTGCCTGAGAAGGGCCGGCCTGCTGGGTGACGGCATCGGGCACCGAGCCGTTGTGGGTGATGACCACGTCTCCGCCCATGCCCACGAACGGCACCCCACCTTGGAAGCAGGGGAGGACCGCTGGCTCGCAGGCTCGCCAGAAGTCGGCTGGGGGGAACTGACTCGGACCCGCCGATGCGCCGAATTCGGCGCAGACCGACTTCTCAGCTGAGGAATCCAGGGTGGTCCCGGGACCGGCAGCCGTTGGGGGCACAGGAACCACCGGACTGGGCGCCGCGGTTGTGGTGACGATCAAGTTCGGTGGCGCAGACACCGAGGTCGACGTATCACCGCCATCTCGAAGCGCGAAGTAGGCCGCGGCGGAACCCCCGATCAGCAGCACGAACGTGGCGATGATGCCGATGAGGCAGCCGTTGCCATCCGGCTTTGGTTCCGTCGGCGTCGTCGTCGTCGGCGTCGGCGTCGTCGGCGTCGGGGCCGTTGGCGATGTGGCCGGTGGCGATGTGGCCGGTGGCGATGTGGCCGGTGCCGACGTCGAGGGGATCGCGGCGCCGATCACCCGCTTGGTGAGGCGCACCTTGCCGTTCAGGACCTCGAGGCCGGCGAGCTCCTTGCCGTTCGACTTCAAGGTGTCGTTGAACCGCTTCACCCAGTTGTCGATGCCGCTCTTCATTCCCCCCATCGTGGGGATGTTGGTGGTATCGACGGCGAGCTGGCCGGCGGTAACGCTCACCGGCAAGGTCAGCGACACGAACCCCCAACCGACCTTGACCTCGGCGCTGTTGGTTCCGGTCGAGGCCGCTTCCGCGGTCGGCGCCATCGCCTCAGGCACACCCGGCGGGCGGGGCAGCCACCCGACCTGGGCGAGGTCGAGCTCGGCCACCAACCGGGTGCACGCAATGAAGTCCTTGACCTCTTGCGGAGCGTTGTCGGGCAACTTCGGAGGCTTGGGTTTCCCCACCCCCGCAAGCGTAAGCGAACTGGGCGAGCACCGGGGTCGACTGCACACCACGGCGAGGGCTGCGAGAAGGTGATGGTTGCCCTACCGGTGACCCGGGCCAGGGCAGGTGCCCTCGGCGCGCTCGCGTACGGCGCGGACCAAACCCGGAAACACGAAGCGATGGAAAGGCCGCACCGCGTACCAGTAGAGATAGCCGATGATGCCTCGCGGCTCGAACAGCGCCGTCTGCTCGAGGAGCGCGCCCCCGGCGTCGGGTAGCACCTCGAACTGCAGCCAAGCCCGCCCGGGCAGCTTCATCTCGGCTCGAAGCCGTAGTAGGTGCGGAGCCTCGATCACCTCGACGCGCCAGAAGTCGAGTGGATCACCGGCGCGCAGTTCCCGCGGGTGGCGCCTGCCGCGCCGCATGCCCACTCCCCCAAGAGCCCGGTCGAGAAGCCCCCGCAGCTGCCAGAGCGCATTGCCGGCGGGCCACCCGTCGTCGCCACCGAGCTCGCAGACGACGTCGAACACGCGCTCCGGCGAGGACTCGACGCGACTGCGGTGCCGCTCGAGCAGCATGCCCTCATGGGCCGAGAGCTGGCGACCCTCGGGCTGGCCGCGGCTCAGGCTGGCCAGGCTCGACGCCCAGGTGGTCTCCACGTCGTCGGTGCCGAGACGTGCCATGGCACGCTCAACGGCTTCGTCGTAGCCCATCGGTCGCACCGCGAACTCGCCCAGCGCACGGTCGTCACGGACCACGACCTCCGTCTGCAAGCTCTGGATCAAGGGATGGGCGATCCGGTAGGGAATCGGGGTGACGAGATCGACGAATCGACTGCTCAGCGAAGGCCGAGGAACCGGAAGCGCGACGATGATGCGCCGCAAACCTCGAACCCGGGCGTAGTGGAGGATCATCTCGCGGTAGCTCAGGACGTCGCGTCCGCCGATCTCGTAGATGCCGCGTACGTCGTCGTCGTCGAGAGTCCTGAGGAGGTAGTCGAGGACGTCTCGCACGCTGATCGGCTGGCAACGGGTGTCGATCCATCGAGGGGTCACCATCAGCGGGAGGCGCTCGGTGAGATGGCGGATCATCTCGAAGCTCGCCGAGCCCGAACCCACGATGACGGCAGCGCGGAACTCGACCACCGGCACACCTCCCTCCGTCAGGGCGCGCCCCACCTCGTGGCGGGAGACCAGGTGCCGGCTGTGCACCTCCTCGGGACGACCGAGCCCGCCGAGGTACACGATCCGGCGGACACCGGCTTCGCCTGCCGCTCGGGCGAAGGCCTCGGCGATCATCCGGTCGCGCTCGCGAAAGGCATCACCCTCAGCCATCGAATGAACGAGGTAGTAGGCGACGTCGATTCCCTCGAGTGCCGCCGGGAGCACCGAGTCATCGGCGAGATCGCCAGGCACGATCTCGACGCCGGGCCAATCGCGCCCGGCGACACGGTCAGGGTCGCGCACCACGCAACGGACGTGATGCCCTCGCGCGAGCAGGCGTGGCACCAGCCGTCCCCCGATGTAACCCGTCGCACCGGTGACGAGCACGCGCACCGGATGCGCCGAAAGCTCCACCTGCAAGTCCATGCCTGACGGCAGCACAACCACCGGGCCTCCCAGTCCCCATTGCGTGGCACGGCGCGGCCCGCGCACCAGAGGCCATGGTCCCGAACACCACGCCACCAGCCGGCAGGCACCGACACCGTCGCCGCCCCGCCCCGCTCCTCAGCCTCCCGGACGAACGCGCCGCTCGCCTGGTCACGGGTTCCCCAGGGCGGAGCACGGGAGAGACCTGAAACCCACTTGCGGCAGCTCGGGCAGGCGGATCAGATGCATGTGGTGAAGGACTACAGGCCAGCGCAGAGCTTCGGCGAGGACGTCGCCGCCACCTACGACGACGAGAACGTCCGCGGCGACGAGGACGCAACCGTTGCTTTCCTGGAACGGCTGGCCGGCGGTGGCACGGTGCTCGAGTTGGCCATCGGCACCGGCCGCATCGGACTGCCGCTCGCAGCCCGTGGTCTGCGCGTCGACGGGATCGAGATCTCGCCGGCGATGGCAGCACGGCTGCGGGCCAAACCGGGCGGCGACCAGATCCAGGTGACCATCGGCGACTTCGCCGACGTCTCCGTGCCCGGCACGTACCGGCTGATCTTCGTGGTCTACAACACGTTCTTCAACCTGCTGACCCAGGACGACCAGGTGCGCTGCTTCGAGAACGTGGCAGCCCACCTCGGCGAAGACGGCTCGTTCGTCATCGAAGCCTTCGTCCCCAGCTTCTTGTACCGACTGCGCAACGATCAGTACGTCGATGCCGAAGCGATCGAGGTCGGCGAGGTCAGGCTCGACGTCGGGCGCCACGACCCCGTCGCGCAGCTCCTCGACGAGAGCCACGTCTCGCTTTCGAATGCCGGGGTTCGCGTGTTCCCGATCGTGTCCAGGTACGCCTGGCCGACCGAGCTCGATCTGATGGCGCGCATCGCCGGCCTCCGACTGGTGGATCGTTGGGCCGGCTGGATGGACCAACCCTTCACCTCCACCAGCAAGCGCCATGTCTCCGTCTACCGACGGTGATTGATCATCGGCCCTGTTCCCAGCACTGACCATATGTGATACCATATGGTCGTGGCGCGACGTGAGGTACTGGTCCAACTTGACGACGATCTGGTGGATCGACTCGATTCGCTTGCTTCTGCCCTCGGCACGAACCGATCCGAATTGCTGCGTCGTGGCGCGCAAGCAGTGCTCGAGGCGGAGCAACTCGCCACAGCAGATCGGGAGTTGCAGATCGCGTACCGTCGCCAACCCGCCGATCCTGCGCTGGTCCGGTCGGCACGACGACTCGCCGCCGAGACCGCGCCGGCGTGGTAGCACGCAACGACATCTTCTGGGCCGACCTCGGCCCGCCGGCCGGGCGGCGCCCGGTGTGTGTGTTGACGCGTGATGCGGCTATTGCGGTGCTCACGGCCGTCACCTGCGCGCCGATCACGCGCACCATCCGTGGCATCCGTTCGGAGGTCGAACTCGGCCCGGAACATGGCCTGCCCGACTCCTGCGTCATCACTTGCGACAACGTGATCACGATCCCTATCGACGCCCTCGACGACAAACCCGTCGGCCACCTCGACGATGCCGCCCGAGCAGCGCTCGATGAGGCGTTGCGCTACGCCCTTGACATCGCCTACTGACCGGCGCTCGTGCCTATCAACGTAGAAGCGCGCCGAACGCTCGCACATCTACGACGACATCACCATCGTCGGTGACCCGCGGAGGTTCGACACCCTCGAGCGCTGCGTGGATCGAAACCATCTGACCGCCGACGATCGCCCAGCGATCCACCGGCACTCGCGTGGCGAGTTGCGCGATCGCCTCCCACGTCGACGCACCGGCCGCAGTGAGCGGCCCGATCCGAGCGACTGGCAGTTCGTCGAACGAATGGGTGTTGCTCACGCTCGGGCTCGCAATGCCTCGGATGCGGAACGGTCGTCGCGATCGTCGACCATGTCGACCATGCAAACGACCATCGGCGCGTGATGGCCGTGTTCGAACAGCCAGGCATCATCTGGCGCAACCCTGACGATCAGGTTCGGTTCGGCGCTGTCACGCAGCCGATGGTCCTCGACCAGGGAACCGAAGTCGGACCGGCGCGATGAACACACCGATCGGCATCTCGGCGATCGTCGGGGGTTCCGTGCAAGCTTGAGGCGCGCGGCGACCGTGTCAGTGGCCATGGATCTTCCGGCACGCGGCCACAAATGCGGCGCAGGCTGGAACTAGCAGTGAGCGCACACGCACACTTCGCTCACCACCGTGAGCGCTGTCATCACCCGACTCCCGGAACGATGCGCTGAATGACCGCCCGACATCGCCGATCACTTCGTTCGGCCGGACGTCAGATGGTTCGGTAGACGTCGCCGCGGCGGTCGACGCGGAGCACTGTCACTGTTCGTTTGCCCTCGTCGATCCGATACAGGATGCGGTAGCTCCCTCGGCGTGCGCTGTGGATGCCAGCGAGTTCCTTGCGCAGCTCTCGACCTACGCGACGGGGGTTCTCGATCAGCGATCCGGTGATGAAGTCGATGACGGCAGCGCTGACCGCCTCGGGGAGAGTCTCGGCGATCGCACGCGCCGCAGGGCGGGCAACAACGAGCTCGTAGCCGGCTTCGGTCATCGGGTGGGTGGTGCGCGCAATGATCGGACGGCCTCAACGCCTCGGACCACGTCGCCAGCGGCGACAGCGGCTTCGGCCTCGACGAGTTCCTTGATCGCGTCGTGGTCGCCGAGCAGCTCGAGGGTCTCTTCGAGGCTGTCGAGGTCATCCGGGCTGATCAGAACGGCGGCGGGTCGACCATTGCGGGTGACAACGATGCGTTCGTGCTCCCGGTCAACGCGGTCAACGAATTCGGAGAATCGGTCCTTCACGTTCCGCAACGAATCGGTCGTCATGGTCACGATTGTGCCACGCATAGGAGTCGGTGGCAACCCGCCCGGAAGTCACGGACGACGACTGACCGCAGGGCCCGAGAACGGCGAACCCGAGCACGATTAGTACAAGCTGCCGAACGCCGCCAACCATGATCCGTGACCAGGTGGATGTGAGCGGGCAGTCACCGTTCCAGAGCTCAGCGTTGTCGCCCTCGTCGGCGCGTCGGGGTCCGGCAAGTCGACGTTCGCTGCCCACCACTTCCTGCCCACGGAAGTGATCTCCGCCGACTTCTGTCGCAAGCTGTTCAGAGACGACGAGAACGATCAGAGAGGTCGTCAAGCCCGTCGACGTCGTCGTGCCGTTCAAGCGCAGCATCGCGCAGCCCGGCATTAGGTGCCGCGGCCCCGAGTACCTGCGCACTATCTACGGCGTCGCAGTTGCAGTGACGCGGCGGCTTCCCACGGGTTGACGAAGCGGTGGATGCGTTCGAGCTCGATCGCGTGGGCGGTGGGGCACAGCTCGGCGAACATGCCGCCGCGGCCGACGCCAGCAAACGAAATCCGCGCCAGTGAGTTGTGCGAACGGACCTGTTGCTGCTTGCACCGCAAGCAGCGCTCAGCCGTCGCAGGTGGTAGGAGACGGGATCCAGTTGCAAACCGGCTTGCGAATCGCGGACCACTGGCGCAGACTGGTCTTGCCTCGGGTGAGTACCCGTGGAAGTGGACCCGGTTGCCTGCCCGTAGGTAGGGGAACCGGGTTCTGCGCGTCAGGGCTCGATTGTCGAGATGCCCGCAACGATCGGGCTCACGACCTCTTCGAGGCGTCGCGCATTTTCAGCTTGCCAACGTCGCGCGCATCTCCGTGATTCTCTGAGCCAACGCGTGACTCGGAGGAACGGGATGGACCGACGCCGTCCCGTGCCCTACCATCTGCCGCGCAGGGTTCGTCCCGCGTACGAGGGATAGCGAGCCGTGCCCGGCTTGGCGATGTCGATTTGTTCGACGTCACCGATGTCCGGAACCGCCTCCGGCAAGCGCTTGAGGAAGTGGGCCCGGTTGCCTGCCGGATGGCAGGGGAGCCGGGCCCGCGCCTTTTCCGGCCCGAAAACGATGTCTGCCCCCAGTGGCAGTGGGCGGTGGCTTGACCGACAAGTTGCCGAAACTATTCGATACGCAGGCCGGATATCGCCCGGGCGATCACCAGCTGCTGGATCTCACTCGTGCCTTCGAAGATCGTGTGGATCTTGGCATCGCGGTGCCAGCGCTCCACTGGGTACTCACGGGTGTAGCCGTAGCCGCCGAGGATCTGCATCGCCTCCTCGGTGACCCACACGGCAACTTCGCTGGCCTTGTACTTGCTCATCGAGCCCTCGCCGCTGGTGAAGCCACCGTTGCGGGCCAGCCACGCGGCTCGCCAGATGAGCAGGCGACTGGCGTCGATCTCGACGGCCATGTTGGCGAGCTTGAAGGCAATCGCCTGGTTCATGATGATCGGGCGGCCGAACGCGTGACGCTCCTTCGCGTACTCCAGCGCGTACTCGTAGGCGGCTCGGGCGATGCCGAGCGCCTGGGCACCGACGGAGGGACGGGTGGCCTCGAACGTCGCCATCGCCGGCTGCTTCTCGCCACTGTGGCCGCGCTCACGAGCTCGGGCGAGCTTGGCGTCGAGCTTCTCCTTGCCGCCGAGCAGGCAGCTGGCGGGCACGCGCACGTCGTCGAGCACGACCTCGGCGGTGTGCGAGGCCCGGATGCCGTGCTTCAGGTACTTCTGGCCTTGGCTGAGGCCCTTCGTGCCCGGCGGAACGACGAAGCTCGCCTGACCACGCCCCTTCAGCTCCGGATCGACGGCGGCCACCACCACGTGCACATCGGCGATGCCACCGTTGGTGATCCACGCCTTGGTGCCGTTGATGACCCACTCGTCGTTGGCCTCGTCGTACACGGCACGGGTGCGCAACGACGAGACGTCACTGCCGGCATCGGGCTCGCTCACGCAGAACGCACCGAGTTGCACCTTGTCGGCGTCGCCGTAGCACTGTGGCACCCATTCCATGACCTGCTCGGGCGTGCCGTTGCCATTGATCCCGGCGGCGGCGAGAGCCGAACCCATGATGGCCATGCCGATGCCTGCATCACCCCAGAACAGCTCCTCGATCGCTACGGGGAGCGTGAGCCCGGACGGGTCGGCGAAGGTGTTCATCAGGAACTCCCAGCCGTACAGGCCGATCTTGGCGGCCTCTTGAACAACGGGATACGGGAACTCCTCGCGTTCGTCCCATTCGTGGGCCGCGGGGCGGATGACCTTGTCGGCGAAATCGTGGACCCACTTCTGGATCTGGATCTGGTCTTCGTTGAGCGAGAAATCTGCCATGGCTGTAAGTTACCCCCCGGTAACAAGTTCGGACAACCTCAAATGGTCCCGACGGGTAGCCGGATGTCACGTAGGACCGGATCGAGCGCGGTGGCCGGGTCGTGCCAAAGTGGGCGATGGAGAGAATCGCATCGATCGCCGTCGCCGCCGCGCTCGTGCTCGCTGCCTGCAGCGGGGATGACAGCACGAACACCGCTCCGGACCCAACGGTCGCGCCCACGCACGTCGCCGTCGCCACAACTGCGGGCGCCGCCACGGACACAACCGATGCCACGTCGCCGCCCAGCGTCGCCGAGCCCCCGGCGGCCACCGATGCCGATGCCGGCACGCTCGCCGACCTGACCGCCGCGCTCGACGGCGCGGCCGAAGGATGCGACCCGCTCGACACACGCCAATGCCTGCTGCCATTCCCGTCGAACGCGATGCGCGCCGACGGCCGCGTGTCGTTCCCGGCCGACGGCATGCCCGTGAACTCGAGCGGTGTGAGCATCGACCCGACGGAGTGGAACCGCAACGACGGGTTCAGCCCGAACACCCCGATCCTCACCTACGTCGCCGGCCTCGACCCCGAGGCATCCGGGCTCCCGACGTGGACCGACCTCGAAGGATCCCTCGCCGAGGATTCACCGGTCGTGCTGGTGAACACCGCCACCGGCGAGCGGGTGCCGCTGTGGGCCGAGCTCGATGCCAAGGCCGCCGATGCCGCCGACCGACTCCTCGAGATCCATCCCGCCGTCGCGCTCGACGAGGGCGCCACCTACGCCGTCGGGCTGCGCGGCCTCGTGGACGGCGACGGTGGAGCGATCGACCCCTCGACCGCGTTCCGCGTGTACCGCGACAACCTGCGCACCGAGCTGACCACGATCGAAGACCGGCGACCGGCAATGGAGATCACCTTCGCATCACTTGCCGGCGCCGGGCTAGCTCGAACAGAGCTCCAGCTCGCTTGGGACTTCACGGTGGCCAGCACCGAAAACATCGCCGGTCGCTTGCTGCACATCCGCGACGATGCCCTCGCCGCGCTCGGCGACGCGGCACCCGCCTTCACGATCACGTCGGCCCTGCCCGGCGACGACGGCAGCGGGATCGCCATCCAGGTCACCGGGACCTTCACCGTGCCCAACTACCTCACCGCCGACGGCGCGCCCGGCAACCGGTTCTTCTACGGCGACAACGTCGAACCGACGGCCGACGCGATGCCGATGCAGAACGGCGCGCTCGAGGCACCGTTCACCTGCAACATCAGCGACGCCACCGCCGAGGGCAGCGAACCGGCCCACCTCGTGCAGTACGGGCACGGCCTGCTCGGCGAGGACACCGAGGTGAGCGCAGGAAACGTCCGCGACTTCGCCAACGAGCACAACGTCGTGTTGTGCGCGACGAAGTGGGCCGGGATGAGCGACGTCGACATCGGCAACGCGGCCGCCACCCTTGCCGAGTTCTCCAACTTCCCGACGATGGCCGACCGCATGCAACAGGGTGTGCTCAACCAGATCTTCCTCGGTCGGGTGATGACGCACGCCGACGGGTTGGTCAGCGATCCGGCGTTCCAGCGGCCAGATGGCACGCCGCTGATCGACACTGCCCACCTCGACTTCGATGGCAACAGCCAGGGCGGGATCATGGGCCTCATGCTCACCGCCGTGTCACCCGACATCGAGCGCGCCGTGCTAGGCGTCGTCGGCATGAACTACAGCTTGCTGCTGTCGCGATCGGTCGACTTCGAGACCTACGAATCGGTCATGGTGCCCGCCTACCCGAACGACCTCGACCGGGTGCTGATCCTCGCGCTCACGCAGATGTTGTGGGATCGCGGCGAGGGCGCCGGCTACGTGCAGCACATCACTTCCGATCCATATCCGGGCACCCCAGCGAAGGACGTTCTGCTCCACGTCGCGTTCGGTGATTGGCAGGTGAGCGAGCTGACGGCGATGATCGCGGCACGCGAGGTGGGGGCCACCATCCACCGGCCCGTGACGGCTGCCGGACGCAGCCGCGAGGTCGAGCCCGGCTGGGGCCTGGAGACCACGACCTACCCCAGCAGTGGATCGGCACTCGTGATCTGGGATTCCGGTAGCGATCCGATCCCGTTGGCCAACGTGCCACCGAGCACAAGTCGCGATCCGCACTCCGATCCACGCAGTGATGCCGACGTTCGGGCCCAGAAGGCGGCGTTCCTGTTCGACGACACGTTGGTCGACGTGTGCAGCGGCAAGCCGTGCACCGCCGACGTCAGGGCGTGACGGGAATGGCGAGCAGCGGCGCGGCGATCGTCTCGTAGATCAACTTCGCACCAGGCTTGTACACGTGGACGCCGTCCCAGCGGTAGCCGAGGTCCTGGGCGATCGCGGGGTCGGCACACCACTGCGTGGGCCCGTCCACGAACGTGACCCTGGCCGGATCGGCAGCGGCGATCTCGCGCATCAGCTCGTTGAGATGCGCCACGCGCCCGTCGTCGCCGCGCTCTGGCAACGCCGGCACGCCGGCGCCCTTCACATCCTGCGGGCGCATGCACGCCGCCTCGAGCAGCGCCACGTGCGCTCCGGTCGCGGCGACGGCTTCGATGCCGAGGCCGAGCTGCGCACGGAAACGGGCGTCGGCCTCGGCAGACCCGAACGGCACCAGCAGACCGGCGACCTCCACGTCGAAGACGCCACCCGCCGCAATCCGCGAACGACCGTGAGAACGAGGCACGCTCGGATCGCACCGAACCGTTGTCGTACACGCTGCACCCGTCGATCGAGCCGTCGCTGATGGCGAAGGTCTGCTCGATGCCGTCGGGCAGGTTGATCGCCAGCGAGTGCGCCTGCGAATCGCCCAGCACCACCACGCGGCGCGGCAACACCGCGGTGGTGACCACGGGGGCCACCGCGGCGGGAGCCTCGGCCACCGCGAGCGCGTCGGCATCAACCGACACGGACTCCGCTGCAGAAGCGGGTTGTTGCGTAGCGACCACCGCGCCTGCAGCCGCGTCGATGGCAGTGCCGCCATCAGCGGTCGCCGGCCCGGCCTGAGCTTCGCCACTCAGGTCGGGCGTGAAGGCGACGTCGGCGCCGCCGGCGGCAAGATCGAACGTGTCGGCAGAGGCGTAGAACAACGTCATCGGGAGCAGGAGCGCGACGCCTGCGACGATGGCCGCCGTCTTCACCCGCTGATGCTCGCTCGGCACCAACGACAACCTCCAGCGTTGAAAGCCACGGGTGCGAACAGGCGTCTCCACGAACCGGTACGAGCACTCCGCGACCACACCCGTAACAGCCATCGCCAACAGGAACCGGGAAACGGAGCCGGCGTACGCCTCGAGCGCCACCGAGATCGGCCAGCCCCACAGGTACAACCCGTACGACCGCTTCCCGATCGCCACCAGCGGCCCCCACGACAACAACGCCCGCACGCGTCGAGCGGCCGGATGCACCGTGACCATCACCACTGCGAGCGCCGCCAGCGAGACCATCGCGAGCTGCCACCGGTACAGCGATCGATCGGTGAGCCCGGCGTTCATGAACGACCACAGCAAGAACGCCAGCGCGACGAAGCCGACCGCATCGAGACGGTCGCCGGCCGGCGCTCGCGGCGGGCGCATCCGCCACGGCCGATGCAGGAACGCCGCGCCGGCGCCCAGCAGCAGCCCGCTCGATCGGGTGAAGGTGGACAGGTACAACACGTTGATCCGCTCGCCGGTGAGCTCGGTTGAACGGGCGAACCACCAGGTGCACACGATCACCAGCGCGGCGACGCCGACGAGAAGCAGCCCCCGCACCCCGCGGCGCGCCCGCAGCGACATCACGCCGAGGAACCCGAGCGGCCAGAGCAGGTACCACTGCTCCTCCACCGCGAGGCTCCACAGGTGGCGCAGCGGTGAAAGGTTGCCGAAGTACTGCGCGCCGCCGACGATCTGACCCCAGTTGGCGGCATAGAAGATGGCCCATGGGTAGTCGCGGCGCAGGTCTGATTGCACGCGTGCGCCACCCCACAGCGCACCCCACACACCGACGGCGAGCAGCACCATCACCAGCGCCGGCAGCAGCCGGCGCGCCCGCCGGATCCAGAACTGGCCGAGATCGACGCGTCCCGTGCGCTCGCGTTCGTCGAGCAGCAGTGAGGTGATCAGGTATCCCGACACCACGAAGAACACCTCGACCCCGAGGAAGCCGCCATGGAAACGGGCGAACCCGGCGTGGTAGAGCAGCACGGCGATGACCGAGACGGCGCGCACCCCGTCGAGGCCCGACTGGTAGCCCATCGCCGGAGGCTGCTGGGTCTGACGGCGAGCGGGATCCTCGAAGCCCCGCAACCGGCGGAGCGCTGCGGGTTCGGGCGAGGCGCCCCGCGCGGACGTGTCGACAGAGGTACTCACGGCCGGACCATTGTCGCAGCCCGACCGCCGGAAACCGACGATGCCGGACATGCGACACGCGGGTCAACGCCGGAGCTGCGTGCCATCCTTGGTGGTCTCCACAGTGAACCCCTCGGCCTGCAAGTCGGCGCGCAGCGCGTCGGCCGCAGCGAAGTCCCTGGCTGCGCGGGCAGCATCGAGAGCGGCCGCCTTGGCCAACGCCTCGGCCGGCACGTCGCCACCGGCGTTGAGCACCAAACCGAATGCCGTGCACATCTCGCCCACCGCGGCAGCGAGCGACGCCACCGACGGATCGCCGGCATCGAGGGCCGCGTTCGCCCGGCGAACCGTGTCGAACAGCAGCGCCGTGGACGACGGCGTGTCGAGATCGTCGTCCATCTGCTCGCGGAACCTGGCGAGCACGTCGGCATCGGGGTCGACGACCGGCAGCGACGCCGTTCGCGCGGCGAACGAATCCAGCCCGCTGAGCGCCTTCACCGCGGCGTCGATGTTGTCCTGACCCACGCTGACGGGACCGCGGTAGTGCGACTGCAACAGCAGCATCCGATAGGCGCGCGGGTCGTAGTGCTCCATCAGGTCGAGGAGGTTGGTGACGTTGCCGAGGCTCTTCGACATCTTCTCGCCGACGGGGTCGACGACGAACCCGTTGTGCATCCAGTGGTTGGCGAACCGCTTGCCGAGCGCCACCGCTTGGGCGCGCTCGTTCTCGTGGTGCGGGAACTTCAGATCCATGCCGCCGCAGTGCAGATCGAACCCCTCACCGAGCAGATCGAGGCTCATCACGACGCATTCGCTGTGCCAGCCGGGACGGCCGTCGCCCCACGGGGACGGCCACGCCGGCTCGCCAGGCTTGGCGAGCTTCCACAAGGCGAAGTCGGCTGGATGGCGCTTGTTGTCGGCGCCGAACACCTCACGTTCGCCGCCACCTTCGATCATGTCGCTGAGCCGTTGGTTGGCGAGCAGGCCGTAGTCGGCAACCGTTTCGACGCTGAGGTACACGCCGTCGTCGGTGGAGTAGGCCCGGCCGATCTCGACCAGCTGACCGATCATCGCGACCATCTCGTCGACGTACTCGGTGGCATGCGGCACGTCGGAAGGCCTGGCTACACCGAGCTTGCCCATCGCCTCGAACCACACGGCCTCGCACTTGGTGGTGATGTCCTGCCACGGCCGGTTCTCACGGTTGGCACGGTTGATGATGCTGTCGTCGATGTCGGTGATGTTGCTGGCGAGGCGCACCTTCAAACCGCTCCATTCGAGGTAGCGGCGCAACACGTCGTACACGAGGGTGGCGCGGCCGTGACCGAGGTGAGGTGGGCCGTACACCGTCGGTCCGCACAAGTAGATGCTGACCGTGCCGGGTTCGCGCAGCTCGAGCTCGCGAACGCCCCGGGTTGCGGTGTCGTACAGGCGCATCATGTCCGCAAGCCTAAAGGGCGGTCGACCCTGGGACCCGCCGAGTAACGAGCCCGACTCTGCGAGCCGAACCGGCGATGGGCCGCGAACCCGCCACCGGTAGCCTGGGCGAGCTATGACGTCGACCCCCGCGATCCCGGCCGCGATCCCGGCCGCAATCCCCGACAGGCCATCGCTCGACGGAATCGAGGCCAGGCTGATGCAGCGATGGCACGACGAGGGCGTGTACCGCTTCGATCGCGACGCATCCCGCGACCAGGTGTTCTCGATCGACACGCCGCCGCCCACGGTGAGC
Source organism: Acidimicrobiaceae bacterium (assembly GCA_006515795.1). GTDB lineage: Bacteria > Actinomycetota > Acidimicrobiia > Acidimicrobiales > Ilumatobacteraceae > VFMC01. The sequence continues at coordinate 14,979 of VFMC01000014.1, forward strand.
GGATCGCTGCACATCGGTCACATGTTCAGCTACACCCACACCGACACCATCGCCCGCTACCAACGCATGCGCGGCAAGGCGGTTTTCTACCCGATCGGGTGGGACGACAACGGCCTCGCCACCGAACGGCGCGTGCAGAACTTCACCGGCGTGCGCTGCGACCCGTCGCTCGCCCCCGACCCGAACTTTGCGGCACCGTTCCACGGTGATGTGCCGAAGGGCCACCGCGCGGTTCCGGTGAGCCGCCCGAACTTCGTCGAGCTGTGCCGGCAGATCACCCATCTCGACGAGCAGGCGTTCGAGCACGTGCTCTGCCGCCTCGGGCTCTCGGTCGACTGGAGCCTGCTCTACACCACGATCGGCGACCGCGCCAGGCGGGTGAGCCAGCGGGCGTTCCTGCGCAACCTGGCCCGTGGCGAGGCGTACCAGCAAGACGCGCCCACGCTCTACGACGTCGACGAACGCACCGCCGTGGCCCAGGCCGAGATGGAAGACCGCGAGGTGCAAGGGGCCTATCACCGGCTCGCGTTCCATCGCCGCTCCCAGTCATCGGAACTCGGCGACCTGTTCATCGAGACCACGCGCTACCAGCCGCTGTTCGGCACCACCGTGGGCACGCCGCTGTTCGAGGTGGAGGTGCCGGTGCTCGCCCATCACCTGGCCGATCCCGAAAAGGGCACCGGTATGGCCATGATCTGCACCTTCGGCGACGTCACCGACGTCACCTGGTGGCGCGAACTCAACCTGCCAACTCGCGCGCTCATCGGTTTCGACGGTCGCTTCGCCGCTGAGACGCCTGAGTGGATCACCTCCGCGGCCGGGCGCGTGAACTACGAGCAGATGGCCGGCCTTGCGCCGAAGCAGGCCCAGAAGCGCGTCGTCGAGCTGCTGAAGGAGTCGGGCGAGATGCTCGGCGACCCCAGGCCGATCAGCCATCCGGTGAAGCACTACGAGCGGGGCACTCGCCCACTCGAGATCGTCGCCACCCGACAGTGGTACATCCGCAACGGCGGACGCGACGAAGGGCTCCGCGCCGCCATGCTCGAGCGCGGCCACGAGCTCACCTGGCACCCGGGCTACATGCAGCACCGCTACGACAACTGGGTCGGCGGGCTGAACGGCGACTGGCTGATCAGCCGCCAGCGCTACTTCGGCGTGCCGGTGCCCGTGTGGTACCGACTCGATGGCGAGGGCAATCCCCTTCACGACGAGGTGCTCGTGCCAACCGAGGATCAGCTGCCGGTCGACCCGTCCGCCGACTCCCCCGCCGGATTCACGGCCGATCAGCGCGGCACGCCCGGTGGGTTCATCGGCGACCCCGACGTGATGGACACCTGGGCCACGTCGTCGCTCACGCCACAGATCGCCGGAGCGTGGGAAGAGCAGGACAACGAGGCCGGCGGCTTGTTCGAGCGGGTGTTCCCGATGGACCTCCGGCCGCAGGGCCACGACATCATCCGCACGTGGCGGGTGCTCGATCCCGATCGCAAAAAGATGTCGAAGAGCAAGGGGAACGCCGTCACACCGATCGCCCTGCTCGAGCAGTACGGCACCGATGCGGTGCGCTACTGGTCGGCGTCGGGCCGACCGGGTGTCGACACAGCCGTCGACGAGGGCCAGATGAAGGTCGGTCGCAAGCTCGCCCTCAAGATCCTCAACGTCAGCAAGTTCGTCCTCGGGTTCGGCGAGCCGACGGCCGACGCGTCACCGACTGTCGCGCTCGATCGAGCGATGCTCGCCCGCCTGGCTGAGGTGGTCGACGACTGCACCACCGCCTTCGAGGCGTTCGACTACGCCCGCGCGCTCGAGCGCGCCGAGAGCTTCTTCTGGTGGTTCTGCGACGACTACGTCGAGCTGGTGAAGACCCGCGCCTACGGCACCCACGGCCAGACCGGCACTGAATCGGCACTCGTGGCACTGCGCACCGCGCTGTCGGTCCTGCAGCGGTTGTTCGCTCCCTTCCTGCCGTTCGTCACCGACGAGGTGTGGCGCTGGTGGCGACCCGGATCCGTGCACGCATCCCAGTGGCCGGCGGCCGCCGACGTCCAGCTCGAAGGGATCGACCACACCGCCACCATCGATCCCCTCGGCGAGGTGCTCGCCCAAGTGCGACGGGCCAAGACCGAGGCCAAGGTGAGCCAGCGCGCCGTCGTCGAACGGCTCGTCGTGCACGCCTCGGCCGCCACCCGGTCATCGGTCGAGGCCTCGGCCGGCGACCTCCGCGATGCCGGCTCGATAGTCGACATCTCGTTCGTACTGGGCACCGTCACGTCGTGCGAGGTCACCCTCGCGCCACCTCCGGCCGTACCACCCGCCGCACCAACGGCCTGATCGCTAGGCTCCGCCAGATGACGGGGATCCGGCGCCGGCTCACCGCGACAACGCTGCTGCTCGCCATCACCTCTGCAATCGCGGCCGGGCCGCACAGCACCATGGCCGGCATCGACGACGGCCCCGCCGATGGGACCGGCGTCGCGACGCGTGGTACTTCGGCACAGGTGGAGGCCACCCTTCCACCACCACCGGTGTCGCCGGGCGATTCGTTCGACATCCCGGCCGACTCTGGCAGCGGGCGCCGCGTCGTCTACTCGAAGGGCATCCAGCGGGTCTGGATGATCGAAGACGACGGCACGCTGTACGACACCCACCGGGTGTCGGGTCGTGCCGACCAACCCAACTACGGCACCTACGCCGTCTACTCGCGCAGCACGTTCACCTGCAGCAACGCCCACTCCGACATCTGCATGCGCTGGATGGTGCGCTTCGCCCACAGCCGCCGCGGCGACAACATCGGATTCCACGAGATCCCACGACGCGACGGCGTGCCGTTGCAGTCCGACGACCAGATCGGCCAGCCGCTGTCGGGCGGCTGCGTGCGCCAGCTCACCGCCGACGCGATCATCATGTGGGACTGGGCCCAGATCGGCACCGTGGTGGTCGTCGTTCCCTGACCCATCCCCAACTTTGTCGGTCTCGACCGGCTGAGCGTGTTGAGACCGACAAAGTTGGGCTGACGGTCAGGGGTCGGACGCCACGAGTATCCTGGCGAGGTCATGTCCGACGCACCCCCGCCCGATTCCCCGTCTCCCGACGCGTCCACGCCAGGTCCCGCCGGCTGAGATCGCCCAGGGCGACGAGATCGCAGCAGGCGACGGCGTCGAGGCGACGACGCCGGACGATTCGAGCCAGATGGTCGCCGCGGTCGCCGCGGTCGCCACGGTCGCCGCGGCAAATGGCCCGAAGCGGCGCCGCCGCCAGCGTCACACCTGGCCGCAGCGAATGTTGCTGACGCTGAACTGCGTCGTCATCCTGGCCTGCTTCGTCGGGGCGGCCGGGCTGTTGATCAGCCGCCAGCTCGGCAACAGCCTCACCAGGGTCAAACTCGTCACGCCCACCACTGCCCCTGCCATCGCCCGCCCGCCGGCCACCGACGAGAACGGCGACACCATCCCCGCCAGCGACACCACAGCCGATTCCAGCGCAACGGTCGAGACGTTTCCCGACGCCGACCCCGAGGCGCAGAACTTCCTGATCACCGGCGCCGACAACAACGCCTGCATCGATCCGAGCTCGCCATACGCGGGCGCGTTCGGCAACCGCGAGACCATGGGTGAGCGCAGCGACACGATCATGATCATGCGCGTCGATCCCGCCACCAAGCGGGCCGCGGTGCTGTCGTTCCCCCGCGACCTGTGGGTCACGATCGACGGCAGCAACAGCAAGAACCGCATCAACACGGCCTACGTGCGCGACGATCCGCAGAAGCTCATCAACACCATCTTCGGCAACTTCGGGCTGGTGGTCGACCACTTCATCCAGATCGACTTCTGCGCCTTCAAGACCATCGTCGAAGGCCTCGGCGGAGTCACCGTGCCGTTCACCTACCCGGCGCGCGACAAGAACACGGGCCTCAACGTGCCCACCAAGGGCTGCTACACCTTCGACGGCGACCACGCCCTGGCCTACGTTCGGTCACGGCACTACCAGTATCAGAACGACGAGGGGAAGTGGAAGGAGGACCCGGCCAGTGACCTCGGCCGGGTGAGCCGCCAGCAGGACTTCCTGCGACGGGTCCTCACCGCCGCCCTCGACCGCGGCGTCACCGATCCCGGAGTGGCCCGCAGCCTGATCAAGGCCGCGCAGGAGAACATCGTGGTCGACACCGGCCTGACCCTCACCAGGATGCTGCAGTTCGCCGGCGTGCTGCGCGACTTCGAACCCGACGCCATCGCTACGTACCAGATCGAAGCGGTCGGCGACATCATCGGCGGCAACTCTGTCCTGATTCCCAAGATCAAGGGCGACAACATGCGGGCGATCCTCACCATCTTCCGCGGCGAAGCACCGCTCGCCGGGGCCCCCGAGCAGGTCTTCGACACCACCACCACGACCACCGGCCCGGCTTCGAGATCCACCACCACGACTCGGCCCGGGGCCACCACCACCGTGGCGATGCCGACCGTCACGGCGCCGCCGCCCGAAGAGAACGTGATCGGGATCGTGCCTCCCCGGGACGTCAGCTGCTGATCATCGGGTGAGCCCGGTCCGCCGCCAAGGGCGACCCGTGTGATCGGTCAGCCCACGATCCGCCGCCGACGCGGCGACAACACGATCACGCCGGCGAGGAGCGCGGCCGCGGCGAACACGCCCAGCAGGGCGACCTCACCCGCATCGGCGGGCAGCCAATCCGGCCGACCGTTGGCGCCTTCGATGGCAGCGGGACGGGCGTCGGGGATCAACTCGGTTCGTCGATCCGGCGCCACGATCAGCTCGTCGACCGCAACCTGCTGTTCGGGCGACAACGTGAACTGGTCATCGAGGGCGTCGATCGCCGGCCTGGTTCCGAGGTACACGGCGTAGCCACCTGGCGGCAGTCCGGCGAACCGAAAGATCCCTTCGGCGTCGCTCTCGGTCATCGCCACCAACGATCCATCGGCACCGACGAGCGTGACGATCACACCGGCTGCGAGTCCCTCGAGTGCACTGACCGAGCTCGCCGCCGAGCCGTCGGCGGACGTCGCCGCTGTTGTCGCGACGCGACCGCCGTTGCCGTCGAGGTCGTCCCACACCGTGCCGGAGACGGTCGCCGACGGCGTGAAGACGCCGCCCTTCCCGGTCGCCGAACCCGGCGGAAGCACCACCAGCCGAACTCGTCGATCGACCGGCGCGACGCGTTCGAATCGGTACGCGCCCGACGCGTCGGTGACCGCCGAGGCGAGCGCCGCGCCACCGCCATCGGTGAGCAGCACGGGGACGTCGCCCAGCCCCGCGTCACCGACATCGCGGTTGCTGTCGCCATTGCCGTCGGACCAGACCACATCGGCCAACTCCGTCGTCGCCAGCAACGGTATGTCCCAACCAGGATCAGAGGCGCCGTCGAGCGTGACCGGATCGCTCACGGCCCGACCGCCCACGAGAACACCTCGATCGACGAACAGTCGAGCGCTCATCAGCTCCGATGGTGCGGTGAACTCCACCGAGTAGACGCCTGGTTCGAGATCGACGAACCGGTAGCGCCCATCCGCGTCGGTGGTGGTGACCGCCACCTCGCCATCGGCGTCGAGGAGCGTCACCGCGAGACCGCCGACCGGAGCCTCGCCGTCGTCGAACTGGGCGTCGGCATCGGTATCGATCCACGCTCGTTTCGAGACCGCCACCGTCAGCGGATCGATCGAAGCGATCGTCTCGATTGTGACCACCGGCAACTTCGCCGCGGCTGCCTCCGGGGCCGGTCCCGGGACCGGCTCCTCCCCCTCGACGAGTGGCTCGGCGACCTCGAGCGCCACCGGAGTCGCCTCGGCGGTCACGACGATCTGATGCACCGCTGATGCACCGCGGCAACGGGGAGCGCCGGAACCGAAGCCGTCGACGAGCAGATGACCGTCTCCCCCGGCTGCAACCCGCGCACCCCGACGGTGAGCTCGGGGCACTCGACGACACCGACGGAATCGTCGCTGAGCAAGACCGAGGCGAATCCGAGGTCACCGATGTTGGCCACGAGATAGGTCATCGCCACCGACGTGCCGGCGCTTCTGGTGGGCACTGCGGTGGTGGTGTCCTCACCATCGACGAGGACGGTGAGAGCAAGCTCGGGGCTGGGCACGAACAAGTGAGCCGTCGCCGTGACCTCGCCCGCCCCGACCGGCACACCCGGCACCGTGACCGCGTCGATCGCCGTCGCGGTGGCGACGTGGCGGATCTGTCCGGGCTCGTCGGCACGATCGGGGGCGACGCACCAGACCCCATCGCCCGGCGCGAGCACGACACCGGAGCACACGACACCGCTGCCCGCGCCCGCGACCGTCGCCGAATCGAGCGCCACAGCGCCGCGATTCACGAGGTGGTAGAGCCACCAAACCGGTTCGCCGAGGGCAACGAGATGGTTGGCCGTCGGATCGGCGCCACCAGCGATCGGGGCACCGTCCACCTCTGTCAACGGCACCGCCGGCGCACTGTCGAGCACGCCGTTCCCATCGGCATCCGAGCCCGGGGAAGCGGTCACCACGAAAGCGTCGAGCTCCAACCCAGCGGCCGTGGCGAACCAGGCGATGTCGTCGGACACCGGATCGATCGCCGTCCGCGCACCGGGCTGTCGCTCGGCCTCGGCGACGAACGTGGCCGTGCTCGAACCCTGCCCGGCGACGGCTCTGATCGACGCGGAGCAGGTGACGACCTGGCCGACCTCGAGCAGGAACGGCTGGCCGTTGCCACGCGCCGGACCGTTGCAGTCGATCGCCGCCTGCTCGATCGACTGGTCGGTGACCTGGGCGTTGCTGAGGGGAACGTTGCCGCTGTTGCGCACCACGGCGCTGAAGGCCACGCCGGCACCGGCAGGCACCACCGGATTGGCCGTTGTGGGGTTGTCCGCGGCGACGTCGTCACCGCAGTCACCGACCGGTCCGTCGTCTCCCGTCGGCTCGTCGGCAGCGCAACCGTTGGCGAACACCTCGAAGGCGACGGCCGGTGCAGGAACGAACACACCGATGTTGGCGATCGTTCCGGCAACGAAGTCGGCTGCGTCCGACGAACCGAAGGTGATCGGTGGCGTGATGCCGCGCCCGGTCGATCGCTGGCCGCCGCCGTTGTCACACCGACGATGTCCGTGTGCCGGCCGGTAGCACCACGTCGACCAGGTACGTGCCCGGCAGAGGATCGTCGAACCGGTACGTGCCGTCGATCGCGGTCAGCGTTCGCTCCACGATCTCGCCGCCGGCGACCAGCCGAACGACGACACCGGGAACACCAGGCTCGCCGGGATCGATGATGCCGTCGTCGTCGAGATCGTTCCACACCCGACGACCGATCGTGGTGGAGCGCTGCAGGCCGAACGCCCCGGGCTCGGTGGGGATGGCCGCGACCAGGCCGCCGGCGACCCCATCGGTTGCCCGAACGGCCACCGGGATCACCAGAACCGGTTGCTCGCCCTGGTCCACCTCCGTGGACTCGGCCGTGACCGGCAGGTTCGCCGGCAACGTCGCGCCGGTCGTCGCGCCAGCATCGGGATCGGAATCGGGGTCGATCGTGGCATCGGGGTCGATCGTGGCATCGGGGTCGATCGGTTCTTCGACTTCGCCGTCGTCCTGGCGCAGCACGAACCTGGCCTTCTCGAGGCCGCCGGGTAGGTAGAGCTCGGCCGTGTAATCGCCCTCCACGAGGTTGCGGAACTGGAAGTCACCGTCGGCTCGGTGAGCCGCCCATCACGGTCGACGTCGAGCCACACGGTGTCGGCGATCGACAGCACTCGGAACAGCCCGAACGACGCGGTCGATGGTGGCTGATCGAGCTCGACCGCGATCGCCCGCGAGCGGACCGAGCCCGAGGCGATCTGGTGGCCGCGATCGACTACGCCGAGGGCCGGGTCGAGCGCGGCATCGGAGATCGACCCGCCGGCGACCGGCTCGTAGGGACCGCTGGCGCTGCCGATCGTGCCGGTGGAGCTGCCATAGCCGGGGGGCGGGAGGACCTCCACCACGTACCGACCCGCGGGCACACCGCCGAAGTGGTAGCGACCGCCGCCCGCTGTCTCGTCGGAGTCGAGCGGGGGGCCGTCGGGGAGGTCGTCGCCGTCTTGCTCGGCGAACAGCAGCACCGTCACGCCATCGAGCCCCAACTCGCCGGCACCCTGGACGCCGTCGTTGTCACCGTCGGACCAGACCACATCGCTGAGCTGATTGTTTGCCGAGTACACGGCTTCGGCGCCGTAGTGCACGTTGCCGGCTTCGACACCGACGTGGGCAACGCCGGTGGGCTCACCCGATGCCGCGGGACCGGCACCCGCGGCGACCAACCGCACGATGCGGCGACCCACCGATGTCGCCGCTGTGGTGGTCGGGAACGTCACGGTCGTGACCGCGCCGGCCCGAAGCTGGGGGATTGCCGCGGCGACGCCAGGGCCAGACTCGACGCGGGCGTCGCTGGTGAACTTGTACCGGCCGGCATCGTCGGTGTCGACCGTGAACTCGACCCCGCCGACCGAGAGGACCACCGGGACGCCGCCGATTCCCGGCTCGAGGGCGTTGCGCACGCCGTCGCCATCGGCATCGAGCCAGACGGTGTCGGCGATCTCCACAGGAGCTGCGGCTATCGGCGGGTCGACGAGCACCGCCATCTGCACCTCGTCACCACCGGCGACCATCTGCACCAGGCCGTCGTTGTCGCGGCCGAGCGGAGCGGGCCGCGGCGCCACTGGCAGCGAACGCGCCTCGATCCGGCACGGGCTGCCGGGCAGGTCCCTGAACACGTAGTGCCCGTCGCCCCGATCGGTGGCAACTACCGTCGGCGCCTCCACCACGACAACCGACTGGATCTCCTCGGCCCGAACGCTGTCGGCACCGTCGCCCGTATCACCGCCGGCTCCGCTGCTCGCCGTGCTCCACGCCCGCTGCTCGGCGATCTCCGCGGCATGCGCCGCGTCAACGCCCTCCAAGATCGCCTCGTCGATTCGACGTTGGACATCGGCCTGCCGCCGCGACCGGTTCGCCTTGCGGGCATCGATCTCCTCACGTCGGGTCGATGCCTCGCGATCACCTCGAGACCGGGAACACCATCCTCGGCCGTGCCCGCGCTCGGCGCGCTGCCGCCCACGATCGAAGCGGCCGTTCCAGACGCCACGACCCCGTTGCGGTCGAACATCCCGTCGGCGTCGCGGTCGTCGAAGATGAACACCTCGATCGACCCGGCAGCGCGCTCGGCCTCGGCCGATGACGACGATCCGTACGGCGGCACGGTGGCGACGAGCACTCCGAGCAGCGACGCCAAGCCGACGAGTCGCACCCCGCCGCGGCGCTGATGCGAGACCGCACCGACGGTCGGTACGGGCGCGGCACCGATGGGGGCGCCGGCGGATCCGTCGATGAGATCGACCCGGTGCAGAACGACGCAGTAGGTGTAGAGGGCATCGGCCGAGCTCCTCGACATCGCCCCGAACTCCACGCCGCACATCGGGCCGTCGCGGTGCGCTCTGATGTTGCGGACGAGCGCTCTCGCTTCCCCCCGGGCCGATTGTCCGCCGGAGGACGGAACGTCGAACACGACGTCGAGAACGTCGTTCACCGTGCACGCCGAGCCGTCGTCGAAACGAATTCCTGCGCCGAGGGGCGAGAGGTTCACCAGCACCGCAGCGCGTCCGCTCACCACGGCGCGAAGGCCCACGTCGATCCGCTCGGATCGACGCAGCAGCGGCCCACCGATGAGACAACGCATCGTGTCGAGGAGCACCGCGATCATCCAGAGCGCAACCGCGAGCAATCCAGCGCGCTCGACCGTGGCCATCTCCGGAAGGAACGGCCTCCACCGGTCGACCGCGGCAACGGTCGTCACCGCGGCCATCACCAGCAGCCCGATGACGAGCGCCCTGTTCTTGAGTGCGTTGCCGGCGCCGCCACGCCGGCCCGACGAGATGCCCGCTCCAGCCAGATCCCGCCCAGCGCCGAGCAGTGCGGCGAGAGCTGGACCCATCGTGCGCACCGACCAGCGCGCCCGGGCGCCGGGTGGCAACGTGCCGTCGCTGAACCTGTCGATCGCCGAGGTCTGAAGCAGCAGCCACGGCAGCCACAACGCGCCGATGCCCCACCAGCTCGCCGTGAGCGGCACCGACCCGACTGCCAGCGCGACCGCCAGGATCGCGATGAACGCCACCCGCCGTAGCCCGGAGAGCGGGCGAACCATCCACGCCAGGTAGCCAAGTCGCTCCGACAGCCGCAACCCGCCACGCCACAGCGGGTTCTGTGCCGAGGCCAGGGTCCCCAAGGCCGCCGCGGCGCAGCGGCGGCGTTCGGCCAACACCGCCCGCTCGCTGCTGATCAGCGATGCGATCACCGCTGGGTGGCGCGGCGCGACGATCCGATGACCACGCGCACGAACGCGGATCGACCACTGCAGCTCCACCGTGCGCCGAGCACGTCGCGACCGCAGCGAGCGCCGCGCTCGGCTCCGCTCCGAGCTCCAACGCCGGCGACGACGCGCCGACGTGTCGTCGAGCACCGATCGGCGGATGACGCCGCCCGACCCGCAGAACACCGCGGCACCGCGGGCACCGAGCGCGGGGTTCAGCACCTCCCGTTCGAACTGGAGCTCGTGACGGCCCCGGGGATCGTGCTCGGACGAGTCGACGTCGTCGGTCATGAGCCGCGCCTGCGCGACCGCCACCGATGGATCGGCGAACAGCACCGACATCTGTCCCGCGAACCACGGCAGCGGCACGTCGCCGGCGTCGAACACCGCGATCAGCGGTGCCGACCCGTGCTGTTGAGCCAGGTCGAGGGCGGCAGCGTCGCGCCGGTCGGCCCCGACGACCGACACTCGCGTACCCGCCAAGGCCGCGACCGCGGCCTCGAACTGCCCCGAAGCGACCACCGTTATCGAGCGCACGGCGTACATGAACCTGACGCCAGCGAGCGTTGCGTGCAGGTGCCCGATCGGTTGGGCATCGAACCGAACCACCACGTCGACTGCCGTGTCGAGAGCTGTGTCGATGGCGGTCCGACCGGTCGGTGCGCCGCCCCTGGCACCGCGTCGATCCGTCGCCACCGCGGTCGTACCGTGCGGTGGCGTGATCGCGAACGCAGCCGTCGGTTCATCGGGATCGACGGCCGACGTCGCGTCTTCGTGGCGGCCGAGGGCGTCGCGCCGTTCGGCAGCCGCCGTCGGCACGACATCGCCGGGCGCGGCTCGGGTCGCGGAACGCGGATCCGGTCCGGATGGCGGTGACGAGTCGCTCGACGTCCGCCGCAGCGCGGCGAGCAGCGCGATCACCGCGGCCACACCGGCCACGTCCACGCACAGGGCTGCCACGGCGAGCGCCACCGGCACACCGGTGAGGGTCGACCGCGCTCTCCACAGGAGGAAGGCGGTACCGACCAGCACCGTGACGACCGCTGTCAGCGGCCGGATCACACGGTGGCGCGGAACCGCGCCTTCATCACCTGATCGTTGGCCCACTACACCTGCTCCCCGTGGATGGCGCGACACGGATCACTCTTCCACGGTTGATCTTCGGCCGCGGAGCGCGCGTACTTGAGAGAATCTTTCCAAATCACCGAGCGGGTCGCACGTCATCCCGTAGGGCACCGGGACCGCACGAGTGCGGCGCGGGCATCAGTCGAGCAACGTGGCGAGGGCATCGACCACCGCTGCGGGTCCGGCTGCCGTGGCCATCCGCGCACCCGTCCTCCGGGCGAACTCCTCGGCTGCCGCGCTGTCACCTTCGGGGGCGATCACCACCACCTCCTGCAACTGGGCCGCTGCCGCAACCGAATCGCCCTCGACCGTCGCTCGGCAGTCGCTCAACACGACGACGATCTTGCGGCCGGCGCGGCTGCGAGCCAACTGATCGGATGCAACGCGCAACGCCCCGGCGAGATCGGTTGTGCCGAAGCCGCGAAGTGCCAGCACGTCGTTCACCACCCGGTCGCTCGACTTGTCTGCATCCTGGCTCTTGGTGACGACGATGTCGCTGCCGAACGCGACCACGCTGTAGTCGTGTGGTGCCCAGTACGACACCGCTGCCGCGGCGACTGCCGAGCTGGCCAAGGGCTTGCCACCCATCGACCCGCTCCGATCCAACAGCAGGCACAACGCCGTGCCCGGCTTCGCCCATCCACGAATGCGGAGCCGCTCCGGATCGATCGCTCGACCGCGTCCGCCGGCGTCCACCAGCCCATCGAGGCTGGCGTCGAGATCGAGGTCGCCGCCGTCGGGGCGATACTTCCGTTCCACGATCTTGCCCACTCCGCGTGGGCGCACAGCACCGCGTCGACCGACGTCGAGGAAGAGGCGACCGGCGAGACGTCGAGCGAGCTCGCGCAGCTTCGGATCGGTCGCCGCGGTGAGATCGGCGATCAGCGCCATCGTCTCGTCGGGGTCGTCGCGCATCGCCGCATCGATCGCCGCCTCGTCGAGCTCGCCCACCTCGGGTGACACCTGCTCGAAGCGCGGATTGCGGGCCAGCTCGCGGCGTGAGGTGGTCTTGCGCCGGCTCTCGGCCACGGCCTCGTCGGCCTCCGCACCCTCTTTGGCCCGCGGCGGGGACCTCAGTGAGAGCTGATGGCCCCGGTCGGGGCGCCGGCTTTTCCCCCATCACCGGCGCCCTCGCCGGTTCCGCCGACCCTTCCGAAGATCTCCTCCCAGAGCTCGGTGATGATGCCCTCGCTGGTGCGCGGCGAACCCTCACGAAGCCGGACTCGACCCGAGAGCGCCACGATCGCGGCGTCGAGCGACACGCTCGGATGCTCGGCCGGCAGCCCGCGCAGCTCGCTCAGCGACCGGGCGACCAACGCCGTGTCGAGCGCGCCCCGAACCGACGAACCGACACGCAGATCGTCGTGGTCGCGGGTGCGCCGCACGAGCTCGACCACCTTCGTCAGCCAGGTCGCGTCGAGCGAAGTCCCCGGGGTGCCGGCCACCCCCCGATCGACGATCGACACCTCGTCGCCGGCGCTCTGATAGGTCATCGACAGCCGGCACATGCGGTCGTAGATCGCGCTGCTGATTCGTGCCGTGCCGACGGCATCGAACGGGTTCATCGCCGCCACGAGCCGGAACCCTTGGGCGCAGGCGATGCGACCGAAGCGAGGAACGTGCAGCTCCCGTTCGCTCATCACGGTGATCAGCACGTTGAGCGTCTCTTCCGGGATGCGGTTGATCTCCTCGACGTACAGCAGTGCACCAGAGGTCATCGCCGTGACGAGTGGACCATCGACGAACACATCCGGCGCGTAGCCATCGGTGAGCACGCGCGCCGGATCGAAGTGCCCTACCAGGCGGGCCGGGGTGAGCTCGGCGTTGCCCTCGACGAACTCGAACCCGATGCCGAGCTCGTGGGCGACGGCGCGCAACAACGTGCTCTTGCCGGTGCCGGGCGGGCCTTCGAGCACGATGTGCCTGTCGGCGGCCAGCGCGGCCACCACCAGTTCGAGCTCGCGACGTCGCCCGACGACCTGGCCGAGCAGACGGTCGATCAACTCAGCGGCCATCGCGGCGTGCTCGGATTCGCTCAGTCGTACTTCAGGACGCCGCGGATGTTCGTGCCGGCACGCATCGCGTCGTAGCCCTCGTTGACGCCGTCGAGTGGATATTCGTTGGTGACCAGGCCGTCGAGGTCGAGCTGGCCCTCGCGGTACAACCCGATGAGCTTGGGGATGTCGGCACGCGGGTTGCCGGACCCGAACAGCGAACCGACGAGCTGCTTCTCCATCAGGGTGAGGTCGAGCAGGCTCATCGACGCGGAGAACTCGAGGGCCGGATGGATGTTGGTGACGACCACGCGGCCGCGCTTCGCGGCCAACGCCATCGCCTGCCCGATCAATTCGCCCGAGCCGACACCCATGGTCATGATGACCTTGTTGGCCATCGTGCCCCACGTGAGCTCCTGGATGCCGGGCATCGCCTCTTCCATCGAGGCGAAGGTGTGCGTGGCGCCGAACTCCATCGCCTTCTCGCGCTTGAACTCGACGGGGTCGATGGCGATGATCCGCTTGGCACCCGCCAACTTCGCTCCCTGGATCGCGTTTGCGCCGATGCCGCCTACGCCAACGACGGCAACCGTGTCGCCCGGCTTCACTTCGGCGGCGTACACGCTCGAACCCCAACCGGTCACGACGCCACATCCCAGCAGGCAGGCCCGATCGAGCGGGACGTCGTTGTCGATCTTGATGCAGCTCGCCTCGTTCACGACCGTGTGGTGGGCGAAGGTGCCGAGGATGCACATCAGGCCGAGGTCCTTGTCGCGGGCATGGTGCCGGCTGGTGCCATCGGTGATCTGCTTGCCGATGCCCATCAGCGCTCCGAGGTCGCACAGGTTCTGGTGCCCGGTGGAGCAGCTTGGGCACCGACCGCACGAGGGGATGAACCCGAACACCACGTGATCGCCGGCGGCGAGCCAGCTCACCCCTTCACCGACCTCTTGCACCACGCCGGCGCCTTCGTGGCCGCCGATGATCGGCAGCTCGAAGGGCAGGTCGCCGGTGACGAGGTGCTCGTCGCTGTGGCACATCCCGCTGGCGGCGAGCTTGACCAGCACCTCGCCGGGGCCGGGGGGATCGAGGTCGATCTCCTCGACGCTCCACGGCGTGTTGGTCTCCCACAAGATTGCAGCTCTGGTCTTCACGTGTGACCCCCGGATCGTCGACGTCGAACTGATCGGACGTTAGCGGTGGTCGCCCTCCGCGTCACACTCGGGGTGCGTCGAGCTCGGCGGGTAGCTCGGCGTCGCCGACGAGGTGCAGGGTCTGCACGGCGCGGGTCATGGCGACGTAGAGCAGTCGGGCGCCGCGTTCGGTGCCGGCGAGGATCTGATGGGGGTTCACCACCACCACGCCATCGAACTCGAGGCCCTTCACGGCCTCGGCCGGTGTTGTGATGGCGATGCCGGACGACCAGCACCTCAGCGGCCACGGCCGCGGCGAGCGCCGTGGGCTCGACACGGGTGAAGCTCGGTGCCGAGCCTTCGAAGCGGACGCTGGTGCTGGCGACGGTGTCGACCGCGGTGAAAGGCAGCAACCGGTTGGCCACATCGAGGATCGGTCCGGGAACGCGGTAGCCGATCGTGAGGTGGGCGACCGAGCCGGCGGCACGGGTGAGGTGACCCAGCGCGACGTCCCAGTCGCGCTGGCCTGCCGGCGTGGTGGATTGGGCGAGGTCGCCGAGGACGGTCATCGAACCGCTCGGACTTCGCCGTCCGATGACCCGCAGCGCGACCGCCGAATGATCCTGTGCCTCGTCGACGACGAGGTGACCGAACGTGAACGGCGTGCCGTTCAACAACGTGTTGGCCTCGTCGACCAACAGCTGATCGGCGACGGTCCAGCGGCGACGCCGTCCACTCGGACCGAATCCGTGCTCGGCGAGCAGATGATCGATCAGCCGCACCGGCTGCACCACGGGCCATGCCCGCTGGAGGACAGATCGGAGCACGTCCAACTTGGCAAAGGCCGCGTCGGAGCCGGTGCGCTGCAGCACTTCACGCTCGATGATCGGGCGGAGCGACTGACGCCGCCGGTTCACCGGCAGGTTGCCATCGAGTGCACGGGCGATCCATTCAGCCATCTCGTCGACCTCGAACACCAGGGTGCGGGCGCCGAGCGGTTGATGGACGCGTTCGCTCGGTGTGGAGACGTGTCGCGTGACGGCCGCCTCCACCGCGGCGAGCATCGCCGCCGAACCCTTGTGTTCGCGGTCGTGGTCGGAATCGACGCCGGCCAGATCGTCGAGCTTCGGGATGCACAAGTCGAGTGCCGTCTTCTGCTGAACGCTGCGCTCGCCGAGCGATGGCAGCACGTTGCCGATGTAGTCGAGGAAGACCGGGTTCGGCCCCACCACCAGCACCCCGTCGCGCATCAGCCGGCGGCGATGCTCGAACAGCAGGTAGGCCGCACGGTGCAGGCCGACTGCGGTCTTCCCGGTGCCCGGGCCGCCCTGCACCACCAGGCACTGATCGATCGGGGCGCGGATCACGACATCCTGTTCGGCCTGGATGGTCGCCACGATCTCGCGCATCGCACCCGTTCTCGCGGCGCCGATCTCGGCCAACACCGGATCGGGCACACCGGTCGCGGCGCTCGCCGCGTCGGGATCGTCGAGCTGCTCGTCGAGGTAGGCCGTGACATCACCGTCGACCAAGGTGAACCGCCGCCGGTGCGCCAACCCCAGCGGATCGATTCCCGTGGCGCGATAGAACGGCGCCGCGATCGGTGCCCGCCAATCGACCACCACCGGATCGTGCACGTCGTCTTCGATGTGCCGACGCCCGATGTACCACGTGTCGCCGCTACTGGAGTGGGCGCCGCCACGGGCGCCGACGGCGTGGGCGCGGTCCTCTGTGATCCGGCCGAAGAAGTCACCGGCCCCCGGTGAACGCAGATCCTCGAGCGCCTCCCCGACGGTGACCTCGACGTACTCCTTGGTGATCTCGTCGGCGGCGGCGTCGGGATCGACGCCACTGAACCGCTCGATCATCCGGTCGCGACAGGCGCGCGAGAACCCGAGTCGTTCGCGCTCGGATTCGAGCTCCGGAAACGGATCGATCGACGGATCAGGGTTCGCCACAGGGGCATCGACACTACCTGTCGCCCGGCCACGTCGTGTCTGGTCCCCCCGCCTTCCACCGCTACGCTCGCGCTATGGAGAACGAGACAGCCACCGCCACGGTCCGGGCACCGGGCGCCGAGCACGACGAGGCGCCCGTTGATGGCGAGCTGCTGGCAGACGAGCTGTTGATCGAGGAGATCTCGATCGATGGCATGTGCGGCGTCTACTGAGCCGATCCGGCCGCGCGTGCTCGACCAAGCGCTCGAACTGCACCCGCTGGTCGCCTTGCGGCCTGAGCCGTTCGGCGCGCTCGCCTATCACTACGGCAATCGTCGGCTCGTGTTCCTGAGGCACCCCGACATCGTCGGCGTCGCCCGCGATCTCGGCGAGCACCCATCGTTGTCGGCCACGCTCGCGGCACATCACATCGCCCCCTCCCGGTGGCCGAGCTTCGCAAGAGCCTTCGAGTCACTCAAGTCGTCAGAGATCGTCCGTGAGCGCTGAACCATGAGTGCCGCTTCGCTCGTTGCCCAGATGAAGGCTGGGCTCGAAGCGCCGATCTGCCTCACATGGGAACTCACCTACGCCTGCAACCTGCAGTGCGTGCACTGCCTCAGCTCCAGCGGGCAGCGCGACGAACGCGAGCTCACCACCGTCGAGGCCAAACGAGTGATCGACGAACTCCACGATCTGCAGGTCTTCTACGTCAACATCGGCGGCGGCGAGCCGATGGTGCGCCGCGACTTCTTCGAGCTCGTCGAGTACTCGATCGGCCGCAACATCGGTGTGAAGTTCTCCACCAACGGAGCGTTCATCGATGCCGAGAAGGCCCGCCGGTTCGCGGCAATGGAGTACCTCGACATCCAGATCAGCCTCGACGGCATCGACGCCGCGACCAACGATGCCGTCCGCGGCAACGGCTCGTACGACATGGCGAGACGGGCGATGGAGCACCTCGCCGGGGCACAGTTCGGCCCGTTCAAGATCAGCGTGGTCGTCACAGCTCGACGGCTTCAAGGCACTGGCCCACTCCTACGGCGCGCAGCTCCGGATCACCCGCCTGCGACCGAGCGGTCGCGGCGCCGACACGTGGCACGACCTGCACCCCACCAACCGCCAGCAGCGGCAGATCTACGATTGGCTGCTCGCCGCACGCGAGGCCGTGCTCACCGGCGATTCGTTCTTCCACCTCAACGCACTCGGCGATCCTCTCCCCGGACTGAACATGTGCGGCGCCGGGCGCGTGGTGTGCCTGATCGATCCGATCGGCGATGTCTACGCCTGCCCGTTCGTGATCCACGACGAGTTCAAGGCCGGGTCGGTGCGCGACAACGGTGGCTTCACCCATGTGTGGAGGCACAGCGAACTTTTCCGCGAGCTGCGCGAGCCCCAGTCGGCGGGCGCCTGCGGCTCGTGCGGCAGCTACGACGCCTGCCAGGGTGGATGCATGGCGGCGAAGTTCTTCACCGGGCTCCCGCTCGAGGGGCCCGACCCCGAGTGCGTGGCAGGTGAAGGCCAGAACCTGCTCAGCGCCTACGCCGCGGTGGCGAGCACGACAGCGAGCCCGCGGCCGAGCATGGATCACAGCAAACCGGTCGCCATCGCTCTCGGTCGCACCCGCACGCCGGTGCCGACGGCCGGTTCCTGACTCGACGTACTGTTGGCGATCCCCGCAGCGCTGATCCTCCTCCCGGCGGCCTACCTGCTCGGTACGTTTCCGAGCGCCGGCATCGTGGCGCGATCACGAGGCATCGACATCACCACTGTCGGGTCGAAGAACCCGGGCGCGTCGAACGTCGCCAGGGCCCTCGGCACCTCGTGGGGTGTGCTCGTGTTCCTGCTCGACGGCCTGAAGGGAGCGGTTCCGGCAGCAGCGGGCGTGGCACTCGACACCAGGCCGGGCGCGTACCTGCTCGTCGGCGCCGCGGTGCTCGGTCACATGTTCCCGGTCACCCGTCGGTTCAGAGGTGGAAAGGGCGTCGCCACCATGGGCGGCGCGGTCGCGGTTCTGCACCCGTTGGTGTTCGCCGCGCTCCTCGTGGTCTGGCTCGTCGTTCGCAAGCTGAGCGACAAGGCGAGCCTGGCGTCGATCGCGATCGCCATCGGCCTACCGCTCGGGATCGTGATCGAGCGTTCCCCCGGGTGGGAGGTGGTCGCCTCCGGTGCGCTGGCGCTGCTGGTGATGCTGCGCCACACCGACAACATCCGTCGTCTCGCCTCGCGGACTGAACTTCGGGCCTGACCATGCAGGCCGACGGCCACCGGCAGTAGCGTCGGGTCATGAGCGACATCAACGACTTCAACGCGACGGTGATCGATGAGTTCCGCGCCGCCGGTGGAAAGGTGGGTGGCAAGTTCGAGGGCTTGCCGATGGTGCTCATCACTCACACCGGAGCCAAGAGCGGCGCTGTTCGCACCACACCCCTGGTGTGCAGCGTCGACAACGACCGGGTCGTGGTGGTTGCCTCGATGAGTGGTGCGCCGAGCAACCCTGCGTGGTACCACAACATGGTCGCCAACCCAGAGGTCACCGTCGAGCGCGGCACCGACCGGTACCAGGCCAGGGTCGTGGAAGCCACCGGCGACGAGCGCGCCCGCCTGTTCGCACAACAGGCCGCCACCATGCCGTTCTTCGACGACTACCAGGCGAAGACCAGCCGCACCATCCCGGTGCTCGTGCTCGAACGTCTCGACGGCTGAGCCATGCGGCTCCTCGAGCCGCTGCAGATCGGCGGCCTCACCCTCGCCAACCGGGTGATGTTCGGCCCCCACGTGACCAACCTCGGCGACGACGACCGTCGTTTCACCGGTCGCCACACCGCGTACTACCGCCGCCGCGCCGCCGGCGGCACAGGACTCGTGGTCACCGAGGGCGCGAGCGTGCACGACAGCGATTGGCCCTACGAGCGGGCGCCGCTTGCCGAGCGATGCGCCGATGGATGGTCGGCGATCGCGATGGCGTGTCGCGAGCACGGCACCGCCGTCGTCGCATCGCTCGACCATGCCGGCGGGCAGGGCTCGAGCGCCTACCACCAGGCCCCGTTGTGGGCGCCGTCGCGGGTCCCCGAGGTGAACACTCGCGAAGTTCCGAAGTGGATGGAGCCCGACGACATCGCCGCAGTCGTCGCCGGCTTCGGGTCCGCGGCAAAGCTGGCTGTCGACGCCGGCTGCAGTGGTGTCGAGATCAACGCCGGTCAGCACAGCTTGGTGCGGCAGTTCCTCTCCGGCCTCACCAACCAGCGCGGCGACGAGTGGGGTGGCGATCGGCTGCTGTTCGCCCGCCAGGTCATCGACACCGTGCGCACTTCGCTCGGCACCGCTGGTCACCTGCGGACTCGACTACTTGGTCGTGGTGCGCGGGGCGATCTTCTCCGCCGACAAGACGCGGCCCGACTTCCACGAGCCGACGGGCTTCAACGCCGACGTCTGTCGCGATGTCAAGGCTGCCGTCGGCCGAGTTCCCGTGTTCCTGCAGGGATCGGTGGTCCACTGGGGGCAGGCCGAGTGGGCGATCGAGAACGGTGTGTGCGACGGGGCAGAGATGACGCGCGCCCAACTCGCCGATCCCGAACTGGTCGCCAAGCTGCAACACGGCGACGCCGATCGCATCCGACCGTGCATCCGCTGCAACCAGACCTGTCAGGTTCGCGATGCGCGGAACCCGATCGT
>VFMC01000736.1:0-563 GCA_006515795.1 Acidimicrobiaceae bacterium
GTTCCCGTGGCCGCCACCATCGAGTATCCGGGTGACGTCGACTTCTACCTCTTCCAGGCCCTCGCCGGCGCGGTGTACGACCTCGAGACCACGCTCGGTAGCGTCTCCGACACGGTGCTCACGATCTTCGACCGGGACGGGGCGACTGTCCTGGCCGAGAACGATGACAACCCGGAGTCGGTCACCTCCCGGGCCTCGAAGATTGGGGCCTTCCAGCCTCGGAGCGCGGGGACGTACTATGCGGCGGTCAGGCACTTCTCGGCGGGCCTGGCGAGCGCCACTGGTTCCTACACCCTGATGCTGACTCGGCGGTCCGCCTCGATTGCGGTACTGCAGGTGAGGGCGCCACGGATCAGCGTTTCCAGGGGGCAGGTGCTCACGGTGGAGGTCGAGGTCCAGAACACCGGCTCGCGGCCGTTGACCTCGATCGTCGCGGGGCTCGACTTCTCGCTCGCGGGGCGCTCCTCCGCCGGCGACTACACGGTCAGCGCCCAGGCCGGCAACGTGACCTCGCTTCCGGCTGGCCAGAACGCGACCTTCCGCTACCGGGTGACCGTGTCGGG
>VFMC01000736.1:607-1001 GCA_006515795.1 Acidimicrobiaceae bacterium
ACCGTCGTCGGAGGGCATGCCAGCGGGCGCGACGGCTCGGCCGCGGTGAGCAGCCCGCCCTCGTTCGTCACCACCGGGTGGGCCGTCCAGACCCCGGCGGCAGTCTCGATCCTGACGTTCACCGCGCCCACCCAGGTCTCGCGCGGCCAGACCACCACCGTCACGATGGTGGTGAGCAACTCGGGACAGGCCAGGGTCGCCGTGGAACTGGCCGCGCTCAGGTTCGTCGGCTCGAACGGTTCCAGCCGCGACGGCGACTACGTGATCGTGCCGTCGCCCTCGAATCCGGTGGAACTCTCGGGCGCCACCGGCGGCGCCACTCCGCTGCCGGGTCGCACCTCCCTGGCCTTCTCGGTCGCGGTCAAGTCGACGGCGACCACCGAGACCGTCGCCG
>VFMC01000015.1:0-612 GCA_006515795.1 Acidimicrobiaceae bacterium
CACGGCGTGCCCGATCAGCTCCTGGGCAAGAACCCACAGGCGCATCTCGTCGAGCGGCAACGACCAATCGGCGGCGAACGCGTCGACCGACGACGGCACGATCAACAGCGACGTCGCCGTTCGCGGAATCGGCAGGTCATACTGCCCGAACGCGCGCCCGGCCAGTCGTCCGACCATCGACCCGATCGCCATCCCCATCATCGACGGCGCCATCATCTGGCTCAGGCCGGCCATCATCGCCATCATCGGGTCGCCGTCGTCGGGTTGGTCGTCGGCAGTGGTGGGACCCGACCGTCCGAGCGACACGGCGAGCTCGGTGAACAGCGGGCGGTAGGCCTCGAGGGTGCGTTGGGCCCACACACCGGGCGTGACCAGCTCGAGGGCCGCGCTGGCCGTCGCCAGGCCGGTCGTGTCGCGCACGTGCATGTCGGCGATCGGGATCAACTGCTCGTAGGCCATGCGGATCGCCGGATCGACGTTGCGCTCGCTGGTGCCCCCCGACGACGAGAGCGACGCGAACTGGCGGGCCGCATCCCAGTTCAGCGGGCCCTGGCCGGCCAGCGCCTTGGCGAGGTCGCCGAACATCGGCAGGTTCGCGAAAGGATCGGAGGC
>VFMC01000015.1:628-14562 GCA_006515795.1 Acidimicrobiaceae bacterium
AAGCCATGCGAGGAATGCTACGGCCGCGGACGTCGGCCACGCGGGTCGGCAGCACTAGCGTGCCGTCCATGTCCACGACCGGCGTCTGGGTGAGCGACGCCGAGAGCGCGCTCGGTACCCGGGTGCTGGCGCAGCTGGGTGCTGACGCCTCGCTGGAAGCATCGACTGTCGATCGGTGCGACGTGGCGATCTACATCGGCGGTGCCGACCCCGACGCGAGGGCGCGGCGCCGCGAGAGCATCGCCGTCGGGGCGAACGCCGTGTTCGAGCAACTGCAGTGTGCGCGGCATCTCGTGGTGGTGTCGTCGGCCGTGGTCTACGGCGCATGGGAGAACAACCCCGTGCCCCTCACCGAGGAGGCCGTCCTCAGGCCCGACAACGAGTTCGCCTACGCGCGCCAGCTCGCTGCGGTCGAGCAGATGGCCGACGAATGGCGACGGGCCAAGGCCGAGCGCACGGTCGCCGTGCTGCGACCCGTCGTCTCGCTTGCGGCCAACGGCACCAGCGGGTTGTCGCGCGCACTTGCCGCAGGCATGGGTCAGCGGTTCGCCGTCGACGATCCACCCACCCAGTTCGTCCACCTCGACGACGTCGCCAGTGCGGTCACGCTCGCTGCTGAACGAGAGCTCGACGGAGTGTTCAACGTCGCCCCGGACGGCAGCATCCCAGCGGTCACGGTTCGTGCGCTCTCCGGCGCCGCGCCGCGCCTGCAGTTTCCGGATCGTGTGGCCGAGGTGCTGGCCTCGCTGAGCTGGCGGTTCCAGCGTGGGCCGATCCCACCAGGGATGCGCAGCTACACCCGCTCACCCTGGCTGGTCGCCAACGACAAGCTCACCGCGCACGGCTGGCGGGCGACGGTGACCAACGAGCAGGCGTACGTGGAGGGCACCGAGGCGAAGTGGTGGACCATGGTGACGCCGAAGCGACGTCAGGAGCTGGCGCTCGGCGCGATGGCCGTGGGGGGAGCGGCCGTGCTGGTGAGCGTGGCGCGGTTCATACGGTCGGTTCGTAGGAGCCGAGCGTCACGGTGACCGTCCGCTGAACCATCGCGACCGCGGCCGGCGCCGGCGTGGTGGTGGTGGACCCGACGATGGTGGATGCCGGCACGGTCGTCGCCGCCGTTGGCGAGGTGGTGGTGGGCACCGAGGGTGCTGCGTTCGCGTCGGGTGGCGCGGGGGTGAGCACGGTGATGGCGACGACGGTGCCGGGCGGCTTCGCGGTGATCAGGGCGAGGATGTCGTCGACCGTGCTGACGGGTGCCCCGTCGATGGCGATGATGCGATCACCGGCGGCCAGCCCGGCGGCCTCGGCTGGGCTCGCTGACGCGACGGCGACGATGGTGAGCGGTTCACTTGTCTTCGAGCTGTCGAAGCGAACGCCGAGCCACCCATCAGCCGCATCGCCGGTCGAGGGACCGGCCGAGGTGGTGCTGGTTTCGCTCGCGGGATCATCGGCGGCGGGGGGCGGCGTACCGTCGACGTCGGTGATCGGCAGCAGATCGACATGGGCACCCGACGAGTCGATGACCACCGTGCACAACGCCACCAGCGCGCCGTCGTCGTCGACCACCGGCGTGCCCTCGACGATCAAGCCGGCGTCGAGAGTTGACGTGCCGGCGAAGTCGTAGGTGATCTCGGCGACGTCGTCGGACAACACCAGCAGTGTTTGGCCCGGCTCGGCCGTGGCGACCGCCTCGAACGCCACCACCTCGATCGACGAGTTCGGTTCGATGAAGGCCAGATCTCCCTGGATGGTGACCACCCCGTTGGTCGGCTCGCCCGACGTCATCAGGCCTACATCGTCGTTCCCGAAGACTGCCAAGGCGGTTGTGACGATGAACGGCGCGTCGCCGATGGCGACCGCGATCGATCGTGGCCCGACCTGCTCGGGGGTGATCACCAGCACGGTGTTGACCGGGAGCACCTCGGCAGGCAGCAACGCCGTCGTCGTCTGGACCGTTTCGGTGGCGGTGACGGCGGCATGCGTCGAGGTGGTGGTGATGCCGGCGATCCTCGCGGTGGTGACCGACGATGTGGCGATTGGCGACGACGTCGACGCCAGACCACCGCCCATCGGCGTGAGCATCCACAGCACGGCCGCACCGAGTGCACATCCGATGGCTCCGGTAGTGACCAAAAGCCCGCGGCCGATCGCGACCGGCGGCTCGGTCGCCACCCAGGCCGCTTGACCGATCTCGCTCGGGTGCCGCCACATCCGTTCGTGAGCAGGCATCGGGGCCGACGGGTAGCGCTCGCCGTCGCCGCCATCGTCCCAGGCGTCAGTAGGCTCGCTCCGCTCCACGAGCAGGAGAGCGTAGTGACGACGAGGGGGCAGCGGGCATCGCCCCCCGGGTTCGCGATACCAAGCAGGTACTATGCCTTCGTGCAGCCTCCCGAGAGCAGTGACACGTGGGTGGGCATCACCGACGGTGAGTTGCCGCTTGCTGCTGCCTACGAGTGGTGCGTCGTTCCCCGGTGCGGTGCAGTGGTGCTGTTCAGCGGCACCGTTCGCGACCACGCCGTCGACCACGACGGTGCGATGCGATCCGACGTGCAGTGCCTCGACTACGAGGCCTACGGCGAGCAGGTCGAACCGTCGTTCACGAAGATCGTGGCCGAACTGCGCCGTCGCTGGCCCCGAACCGGACGGGTGGTGCTCCTCCATCGCGTCGGGCGTTTGCAGGTCGGCGACAGTTCGGTGATCGCGGTCGTGAGCGCACCACATCGTCCCGAGGCGTTCGAAGCGGCGCGGTATGCGATCGACGCCTTGAAGGCCAGCGCTCCGATCTGGAAGCGCGAGACGTGGACCGATTCGTCGTCGGCCTGGGGCACGAAGTCGCAGCCGCTCGTCGATCCGGCGTCCGTCCCGTCGGCGACCAAGTCCGCGATGAGCAGTCAATAGTGTCCCCCATCGTCATCGTGGTGCTCGTTGCGATGCTCGTGACCGCTGTGGTGATCCTCGGCTCGCGTCGCCGACCGCGCCAGGATGAGGGTATGCAGACCTTCCGGCGGCACATCGACGCGCTGTCACCCGAGGCGCGCCGCGAGGTGATGGACCGCGCCCGTCGTCACGACGAGGGCCGGAACTGAGATGGCCCGCGACCTCGCCATCGACCTCGGTACGGCCAACACCCTCGTCTACATGAAGGGCAAGGGCATCGTTCTCAACGAACCGTCGGTCATCGCGCTCAACCGCCAGACCGGCGAGGTGCTGGCAACCGGTCGCGAGGCATGGCAGATGATCGGTCGCACGCCCGGCTACATCGTCGCCGTGCGACCGCTGCGCGGCGGCGCGATCACCGACTTCGAGATCACCGAACGGATGATCCGCCTGCTGCTGCAGCGCGTCGGGGTGAGCAGGTTCACGCGACCGAAGGTGGTCATCTGCGTGCCTTCGGCGATCACCGAGGTAGAGCGTCGGGCCGTCACCGACGCTGCCCGCCGGGCCGGCGCCGCCGATGCGCAACTGATCGAACAGCCGATGGCCGCCGCCATCGGCGCCGACCTCCCGATCGACGAGCCTGTCGGCAACATGGTGATCGACATCGGTGGTGGCACCAGTGAGACTGCCGTTATCAGCCTGGGTGGAATCGTGGCGCTCGAGGCCGTGCGAGTTGGCAGCTTCGACATCGATGCCGCGATCCAGAGCTACGTGCGCCGCGAGCACGGCATCGCCATCGGCGAGCGCACAGCAGAGGAAGTGAAGATGGCGATCGGCTCGGCCGAGCCGGCCGAGGATGAGAGCCAGGCCGAGGTTCGCGGACGCGATCTCATGACCGGCCTGCCGAAAACTCGTCGGTGGTGCGTTGCCTCGCCAAGGCCCCACCCGAGCTTGCTCAGGACTTCCTCGGTCGCGGCATGTTCCTCGTCGGCGGCGGCGGGCTGCTGAAGGGCATGGCCCAGCGGATCGAACGCGAGACGCAGGTGCCGGTGAAGATGTCGAACGTGCCGCTCGAAGCCGTCGTGCTCGGCGCCGGTCACTGCATCGAACACTACGACGCGCTCAAGAGCATGTTCATGGGCGCCCGTCGCTGACGGCGTCGCGTCGCCGAGGTCAGGTCGACTTGATGCGCACCGATTCGGTCGGTTCAGACGACATCGCCAGGGGCCTGGCTCGCATCCGGCAGGAGTTCGCGCTGCCGGATGGCTTCGCCCCGGAGGTGATCGACGCAGCCGGGCGTAGCGCCGCGCTGCACCCTGGCGGCGACCGCATCGATCGCACCGACTTGCCGTTCATCACCCTCGACCCGGCCACTGCTACCGATCTCGATCAGGCCTTCTGCCTCGAGCAGTCCGGTGACGATCTGATCCTGCGCTACGCGATCGCCGATGTCGGCTGGTTCGTTCGGCCGGGCGATCCGCTCGATCGCGAAGCGTGGTCGCGGGGCACGACCATGTACCTGCCCGACGGAAAGGTCAGCCTGTATCCCACCGATCTGTCAGAGGGTGCGGCCAGCCTGCTGCCCGACGGTCCTCGTCCAGCGGTGGTGTTCGTCGTTCGCCTCGACTCGGCGGGAGTGCCCCGCCTCGATGCCGTGGAGCGCGCCCTGGTGCGCAGCCGGGCGAAGCTGGCCTACGACACCGTCACCGACGACGACCTGCCGCCGTCGATGCCGGACTTTGCGGCGCGGATGGCCGCAGCCGACGAGGCGCGAGGGGCGGCGCGAGTGGAGCCGCCTGAACAGGAGGTGGAGCGCGATGGCGAGGCCTACCGGATTGCCTACCGGCCCCGCCTGGCCGCGGAAGAGATGAACGCGGCGCTCTCGCTGGCCACCAACCTCGCTGTCGCGGCCGCTCTGTTCGAGGCGAGGACGGGGCTGTACAGGGTGATGGACGAGCCCGACGACCGGGCGATCAGGCGGCTCCGCCACACGGCTCGGGCGATGGGCGTGCCGTGGGCCGGCCCGGTGTCATTGGCCGATTTCGAACGTTCGCTCATATCGAGCGATCCTCGGCACGCGGCGATCATGTTGGCCATCCGCCGTGCCGGCGGAGGTGCTCGATACGTGGGTTACGAGCCGGATGTCGTGCCGTGGCACGCGGCGATGGCGGCAACCTATGCCCACGCGACCGCGCCGCTGCGCCGTCTCGCCGATCGGCACGTCGTGCTCGCAGCCCTCGCGGTTGCCGGAGCACGCCCTGTCGACGCCGATCTTGCCGCGGCTTTCGCCGATCTGCCCGAGGTGATGCAGAGAGCCGATGCGATCGGCAACCGGATCGACAGGGCCGTCATCGATCTCGTCGAAGCGGTCGTGCTGCGCGGTCAGGAAGGCCGAACGTTCGCGGCGGTGGTCACCGACGTCGACGACCGTGGTGCACGCATCCAGTTGTGCGACGTGGCCGTGGTGTCGCGGGTGTCGATCGACCGGGTCGAGCCGGGTGATGAGGTGCGGGTGAAGCTCGTGGAGGCGAACCCGGCCGAACGGTTGGTGCGCTTCGAGCGCGTCGCCTGACATCACGATCGGGTTGACCTGATCAGGCCGCAACGACCTGGTTGATCTGCCCGTTGGCCGACAGCACGAAAAGCTCACCGTCGAGGTCGTGTCGCACTGCGGTGACCGATGGCGCCTTGCCCAGCAGGAGCGTGTCGATCAACACGCCCGCCTCGACGCGAAGGCCGTAGAGGTTCCCCGAGCAGTAGTCGGAGAACACGTACCATCCGACGAGCGACGGCACAATCGATCCCCGGTAGACCGCGCCTCCCGTGACCGAGCACTCGTCACCATGCCGGTACTCGTAGATCGGGGGCGTCACACCGTCGGGTGATTGATCCTCGTTGAACCGCGCCGTGCCCTCGAACGCACTCCAGCCGAAGTTCAACCCTCGACCGCCACCCTGATCGGCCCACGCGACGTCGATCTCCTCGATCTCGTTCTGACCGACGTCGGCGATCCACAGGTCGGCCGTCGCGAGGTCGAAGCTGAAGCGCCACGGGTTGCGAACACCGACGGACCAGATCTCCGGGCGGGCCCCGACCACGTCGACGAACGGGTTGTCGGCGGGAACGGTGTAGGGCAACCCGGCCGAAGGAGCGGGGTCGATCCGCAGGATCTTGCCGAGCAGGCTCGAGACGTTGAGCGCGTGGCGTTCTGGATCTCCGCCCGAACCGCCGTCGCCCATCCCGATGTAGAGCATGCCGTCGGGGCCGATCGTGACGTTTCCGCCGTTGTGGTTCTCGTACGGCTGGCCGATGGTCAGCAGCTCGCGGCGCGAAGCCGGATCGAACGAGCCGTCGTCGCCGACGGTGTACTCGGCGATCACCGTGTCGCCGTCGTCGTTGGTGTGGTTCACGTAGGCGCGGTCGCCGGCGGCGTTGAAGGTGAGGCCGAGAAGCCCCTGCTCGCCACCGCCCGACGACGTGATCTTGCCGATGTCGAGCACCGGTGGGCCTGTCTGGCCGCCGCGCATCGGAACGACGCGCCCAGGTCGCTCGACGACGAACGCCGTCGGGTCGCCGTTGCGCCAGGCGATGTCGACCGGCTGCTCGGCGCCGCCCACCTGCACCAGGGCGATCGCCGGATCGCCGAGCGGCTCTGCCACGGTGGTCGCCGGTGCCGGCGACGAGGTGGCCGTAGCGCCGGTGGTCGCCGGCTCGATCGTGGTCGAGGCGGGCGGCGCCGACGTAGCGGCGGATTCGACAGGTTCCTGCGTGGCAAAGGTGACGTCGGGGCTCGATCCCAGCGTCGCCACCGATTCGGCGTCGCCGCTGCACGCTGTCGCCAGCAGGGCGAGCACGGTCAGCATGCCGAGCGATGCCCATGGCGGAGGCGTAGCGCTCAGTCGCCGCATCAGAGGGCCCCCGACCTGATCCTGACGAGACCCTCCTGCACCACGGTCACGGCGAGCGTTCCGTCGGCGGTGAAGATCGCGCCGCCGGCCAGACCACGGGCGGTGCCGGCGGAGATCGCACTCTGGTCGTACAGCAACCACTCGTCGGCACGGAACGGTCGATGGAACCACATCGCATGGTCGAGGCTGGCCATCTGCATGCCCTGGCTCTCCCACGACAACCCGAAGGGCAAGACCGTGGTGTCGAGCAACGTCATGTCGCTGGCGTAGGTGACGATGCAGGCGTGGAGCGTGGGGTCGTCGGGCAGCGTGCCATCGGCGCGCATCCACACGCGCTGGCCGGCCGCCGGGTTGTCGTGACGGTTGAACGGGTCGCCGTCGATGTAGCGGATGTCGATCGGTCGAGGCCGGTCGTACCAATCGCCGAGGCGCTCCTTGTACGGCGCCATCCGGGTACGGAAGTCGGGGAGGGATTCGGGTGCTGGCACGTCGGCGGGCATCGCGATCTGATGGTCGGGTCCGGACTCGTGCACGTGGAAGCTCGCTTGCAGGTTGAAGATCGCCTTGCCGTGCTGGATGGCGACCACGCGTCGCGTGGTGAAGCTCTTGCCGTCGCGGATCCGGTCGACGTCGTAGAGGATCGGCGTGGTGGGATCGCCGGGTCGGAGGAAGTAGCCATGCAGCGAGTGGATGAGACGCTCGGGCTCCTCGATCGTACGGGTGGCGGCGACGAGCGCCTGCCCGGCAACCTGGCCACCGAACACTCGCTGGCGGTTCTCGTCGGGCGAGTTGCCGCGGAACAGGTTGACCTCGATCACCTCGAGATCGAGCAGGGTGACGAGATCGTCGAGAGCGGTGTGCACCGTCGCAGTCTCGCAGCCGCGACCACCGTTCGCCCCTCACTCCGCCCGCCCGCATGCGCCAACCGGCCGGAGATCCGTGAGCGTCACGCCGTTGTGGGGCTGCCGGCGCTCACGGACTGCGGCGTTCGTGAGCGTCACGCCGTCGTGGGGCTGCCGGCGCTCACGGACTGCGACCGGTCGCCGTTAGAGTTCGGCGAATGGTGGTGCGGTGATCGATCCTGAGCTGCGCGGCCACGCCCTCGCGGCGAAGGGCTTCATGCCTGCCGACGAGGGCGACGCGCTGTACGAAGCTGCGCTCGAAGCCGGCTCGCGGCTGCCGGGCCTCGCGTTCTTGGAGGTGGGCTCGTACTGTGGAAGATCCACCGTGTGGCTCGGCGCGGCCGCACGCGAGCGCGACACGGTTCTGTTCGCGGTCGATCACCACCGCGGCAGCGAGGAGAACCAGGCCGGTTGGGAGCACCACGACCCCAGCGTGGTCGACCCGCGTGTCGGCCGGATGGACACGCTTCCGGTGTTCCGCGCGACGGTGCACGACGCGGGGCTCGAGGCAAGCGTGGTGGCCATCGTCGGCCAGTCGCCCACGGTCGCCCGCCACTGGTGCACGCCATTGTCGTTGCTGTTCATCGACGGCGGTCACGGAGTCGACCCGGCGCGAGCCGACTACGAAGGATGGACTCCTCATGTGGCCGTCGGCGGCACGCTCGCCATCCACGATGTGTTCCCCGATCCAGCGGCAGGGGGACGCCCGCCGTACGAACAGATCTTCCTCCCGGCCCTGCAGAGCGGGCGGTTCGAGCTCGTCGGCACTACGGGCAGCTTGCGCGTGATGCGCTGCCTCGGTTGCTGAGCGATCCGGTTCCTGTCGACCGACGACGTCAGCCGAACTGCACGCCTTGAGCGAGGGGGAGATCGTCGGAGTAGTTGATCGTGTTGGTTGCCCGGCGCATGTATGCCTTCCAGGCGTCGCTGCCGCTCTCGCGCCCGCCGCCGGTGGTCTTCTCGCCGCCGAAGGCTCCACCGATCTCTGCGCCGGACGGGCCGATGTTGACGTTGGCGATGCCGCAGTCGCTGCCGTCGGCGGTGCAGAAGCGTTCGGCCTCGCGAACGTCGGTGGTGAAGATGCTGCTGGCCAGACCTTGTGGAACGCCGTTCTGCAGAGCGATCGCCTCATCGAAGTCGTCGTAGGTCATCAGGTACAGCAGCGGTGCGAAGGTTTCGGTGGCGACGATGTCGGTCTGCGCCGGCATCGACACCAACGCAGGCGCCGCGTAGGCGGCGTGCGGGGCAGCATCGCCGAGGCGGCGATCACCGCCGACCACGACCTCGCCTCCTTGGTCCTCGGCTTCGCGCATCGCGAGTTGCATGCGCTCGAACGCGGTCATCGTGATCAGCGGGCCGACGAGCGTGCCGACCGCGAGCGGGTCGCCGATCGGGAGGGAGGCGAACGCGGTCGCGACCTTCGACTGGAGCTCGTCGACTCGCGATCGGTGCACGATCAGGCGGCGAAGTGTGGTGCAGCGTTGGCCGGCCGTGCCTGCCGCCGAGAAGACGATGCCGCGCACGGCGAGGTCGAGCACTGCCGATGGAGCGATGATCGCGGCGTTGTTGCCGCCCAGTTCGAGGATGCTGCGCCCGAACCTGGCTGCCACCACCGGAGCGACTCGAGTTCCCATTGCCGTCGAGCCGGTGGCGCTCACGAGGGGCACCCCGTGGTGGGCGACGAGCTCGGCACCGACAGTGGCGTCGCCGAGCAGCACCTGGGCGAGGTTCGCGGGAGCTCCGAACTTCGTCGCGGCTCGCTCGAACAGGGCCTGGGTGGCGATGGCCGTGAGCGGGGTGAGCTCGCTCGGCTTCCAGATCACCGGGTTGCCGCACACGATGGCCAGCGCCGCGTTCCACGACCACACCGCCACCGGGAAGTTGAACGCGCTGATCACCGCCACCGGACCGAGCGGATGCCACTGCTCCATGAGTCGGTGCCCTGGTCGCTCGGATGCGATCGTGAGGCCATGCAGTTGGCGGCTGAGGCCGACGGCGAAGTCGCAGATGTCGATCATCTCCTGCACCTCGCCGAGCGCCTCACTCTCGATCTTGCCAGCTTCGATCTGCACCAGCCGGGCCAATGCCACCTTGTTGGCGCGAAGCTCGGCGCCGAACACACGGATCAGCTCACCGCGGTGTGGCGCCGGAGTGGTGCGCCACGCGGCGAACGCGATGGCGGCCCGCTCGATTGCCTCGTCGACGTTCACGACTGCACCAGTGCTGCCGGGCACCGTTCCGAGCCGCTCGCCCGTGATGGGTGTGCGCGCCGCCAGACCTTCACCCGAGCCGAGCGGAGGAGCGCCGCACGTGGCGAGCGCGGCGGACGACAAGGAGATGACGACATCGGTGGTGGAAACGGTCACGTAGCCATCTTGGCAGCTCGCCCTTCGCGGCTGGTCCTCGGCAACCTGCCGCAAACCGCGCTCGATGAGCCGGCTGTTC
The DNA here is from genome assembly GCA_006515795.1 of Acidimicrobiaceae bacterium. Taxonomy (GTDB): domain Bacteria; phylum Actinomycetota; class Acidimicrobiia; order Acidimicrobiales; family Ilumatobacteraceae; genus VFMC01. Next base: position 10,764 of record VFMC01000015.1, read on the forward strand.
GGCGCCGAGTGCGATAACGGCGTTTCCTCAGCTGGAAAGTGCCCAGGCTCACGCCGGTCGATTCGCCGTCGACGCGACCCGCCACCACTTTCGTGCTCGAGGTCGGTGACTCGGTCGTCCTCCACATGGGCCCGCTGCTTTCGGGGCTGGCCGCGGCGTTCGACGCGCCCGCTAGCTGATCGCCGCCGAGATCGAGGCTGGGTGAGCGGTCAGTCTGGTGTGCCGGATGAGCGTCACGAAGTCCGTGTCGGCGTGCAGGATCGGCGACTCGACCCTGATCGCCACGGCGGCGATCAGGCAGTCGATCAGCTTGCGGACGGTCTCGCCACGGCGGCGACAGATCCGATACAGCGCTGCGGCTTCGTCGTAGTCGGCGGAAGTCATCGCCACAAGCGTGGTGCGGGCCAAGAGCCCTCGTAGCTGGCTGAGGTGCCGTTCATCGCGAGCACCGGCGAGCACTTCCATGCTGACGACGTCACAGATCGCGATGTCGCCGCTCAGCAGATCGTCGACGGTGTTGCACACCTTCGATCCGCTGTCGCGAAGGAACTCGACCCACGCGGACGTGTCGACGAGGATCACCCGTCGCGGCCTGCTCTGAGCTGATCCAGGTCTCCATCCCAGCCGGAGCCGCGCAGCGAGCGCGCGTCCTCAAGGTCGATCGGCTCGCCGGCAAGCCGTCGCAACGCCAGGTTGACGGCCTCACGCTTCGTGTCGAGGTGGAAGCGCTCCATCACGTCCTTGCAAGCCGCGTCGTCGATGTCGATGTTGGTGCGTGACATACACCAATGCTACACCATCGATGCTTCGTTGCCGGGCCCCGGCGGGCCGGCTGGTATACCGAGGGCGTGGATGATGGGCGGTCGGCACGGCAGGCGAGCGTCGACACGGGGGCCTTGTACGAGCGCGTCCGTCGCGACTTCGTCGCCGTCGTGGAGGCGTTGCCCGATGAGCAACTCGATCGTCGTGTTCTGGCGACGCCTGCTTGGTCGGTCAGGGACGTGCTCGCCCACGTGGTCGGGCTCGCCGCGGACCTGAACGCGCAGCGCTTCCCCGAACCCGACGACGTCGGCGGCGTGGCTTGGGCGGATCACCAGGTCGAGCTCCGGCGCACGTGGACCGTCGTCGAGCTCACCGCAGAATGGGAACGCGAAGCGGCAACCTTCGAAGACGGGCTACGGGCGTTCGGCTACGAGTTCGGTAGCCACTTCGTGGCCGACGTGCACGCCCACCAGCAAGACGTCCGCAACACCGTCGGGCTTCCGCCGGACAGCGACGAGCTCACAGTCGCCGTCGCGCTTGATCACTACCTCGGTTTCATCGACGAGCTGCTCGCCGACGCGAAGTGGGGAGCCCTCGAGGTCGTCGCCGGTACCGAGGTGAGGCAACTCGGAGCCTCCGAGGGGCACTGCGCGCGTGTTCGCGCGGCGCCGTTCGAGTTGTTGCGGGCCTTCTCTGCAAGGCGCTCGGTCCGCCAGGTGCTCGCCCTCGACTGGGACGGCGACGTGCACGGTCTCCTTGCGCTCCTCCAAACCGGGTTCGGCGGCGGATACTCGTTCCCCATGGCCGACCTCGATGAGTGACAGCCCTGGTTCGCCGGGCGCGTCGATGCCGCCGCGGATCGCCGGTGGCGGCCGAGCTCAGTCCATCACGCGTGGGGCGAAGACGCCGCTCGCCGGCGACCCGATGGTGATCGCATCGGCGGCCAGGATGACGGCTGCCGCGGTGTAGGCCGAGGTCTCGCCGAACGGGAACCGCTCGCCCGACGGATACACGATTCCGGTCCAGTACGAGCCGTCATCGAGGCGGTGCGAGCGGGTCCAATCGAGCAGGTCGGTTGCCGTCGACAGATCACCGATCGCCGCATGGGCGAGTGCCGCCTCAGCGGTTTCCGACGCCGTGATCCACGGCTCGTCGCTGACGCAGCGGACGCCCTTGCCCTCCATCGCGAACACGTCCCAGCCCTCTGCCAGGCGGGCCTTGGCCTGCTCGCCCACCATCGCGCCCCCGAGCACCGGGTAGTACCAGTCCATCGCCCAGCGTTGCTTCGGTTCGAAGGCATCGGGATCGGTGGCGATGACGTTGGCGAGGTGGTTGGATGCGGCGATCCATTCGGCGCGGGGCTCGTTGATGAGCGCGGCGAGGTTGGAGGCGCAGCGCATCGAGTGGGTGATGCTGGACGAACCGGTGAGCAGTGCGTAGTCCCACGGTCGCCCCGTTTCCGTGCGGGCCCACAGCACGGTGCCGTTGGCCCGGCGCATGCCGAGCACCCACGCCATCGCCCGGTCGACCGTGGGCCACAGGTGATCGACGAAGCCGCGATCCCACGTGCACAACCAGTGATGCCACACGCCGGTGGCGATGTACGCGCACACGTTGGTGTCGAGCTTGGCCTCCTCGACCGAACCATCGGGGAGGTAGTAGTTCCACCAGCTGCCATCGGGACGCTGCGTCTCGACCAGCCACTCGTAGGCCTTCTCGGCCTCGTGATGGAACCCGGCAACGTCGAGCGCCATCGCGGTCTCGACGTGGTTCCACGGGTCGCAGTGCCCGTCGCTGAACCACGGGATCATGCCCGTGTCGAGCTGGAGACGAGCGATCGACTCGGCGCTGGCGACCACTTCGTCGGCGCTGAGCACACCCTCGATGTGCGGTACCGAGCTCATAGCTTTGTCCCGTAGACGATGTAGCTCTTGCCGATCACCGGGGCGAGACCACGCTCGAGCACCATCATCGCCGCCGGCTGCGACGTGATCTCCCACTCGAGCACCTTGCGATAGGCGTTCACCGCCTTGCTGTCTGTGCGGCGGGGACCGACGGCGCACTTCAACCACCAGTAGGGCGAGTGCAGGGCATGGGCATGGTGAGTACTCGTGATCGTCAGCCCGGCGGCGCGCAGCTTGGCCTTCAGTTCGGTCGATGAGTAGATGCGCACATGGCCGCCTTCGCTCTTCGGTGCGTGGTACTCGTCGCTGAGCATCCAGTTGACCTTCTCGGGAAGCCAGGTGGGCACGGTGGCCGCAAACGTGCCGCCGGGCTTGAGCACGCGAACGAACTCGGCGAGCGCGCCGACATCGTCTTGCACGTGTTCGAGCACCTCGCTGGTGATCACCCGATCGAAGCTGCCATCGGTGAACGGGATGCGGGTGGCGTCGCCGCGCAGCACGCCGACGTAGCGCGTTTCGGCGATCTCGTTGGCTTCGACCATCGCGCCGAACACTGCTCGCGTAGCCACCACCTCGTCCGTCGCGTAATCGAGGGCGACGACATCGGCGCCCCGCCGAGCGAGCTCGAACGCGTGACGTCCGAAGCCGGCGCCCGCATCGAGCACGAGGTCTCCCGGTTGCACGCCGAGGCGATCGAACCTGATCGTGAGCACGAGCTCAGAGCCTGCCGTTCCGACGCAGCTTGTCGAGGTTGGGCGGCATCGCCAGCACCTCTCTGTACTGCTCGACGGTGAGCTGTGCGCAGTGCGTCCAACTCCACCGTTCGACCACTCGTCTCCGTCCAGCGAGCCCCACCCGGGCGCGGAGCTCGGCGTCGTCGAGGCCGCGCCGCAATGCCGCTGTGAGTGATTCGACGTCGCCGGCCCGGCATTGCAGAACGGTGTCGCCATCGGTGCCGGTCACCTCGGGGAGTGCTCCGCCATCGGTGGCGACCAGGCAGATGCCGGTGCTCATCGCCTCGATGGCAGGCAGGCTGAAGCCTTCGTACAGGCTCGGCACCACCGCCAGCTCGGCTTCGGCGTAGAGCTCGACGATGCGCTCGTCGGGCACGCCCGAGACGAAGTCGATGTGCG
>VFMC01000394.1 GCA_006515795.1 Acidimicrobiaceae bacterium
CACCATCCAGTACAGCTGCACGTTGTACAACGAATACACCACACCTGGACCCACCGGATACATGGCGTAGCTCGGATTGGTCGTCCAACCCGATTCCTTCACGCAGTTCCCCAACCCCGGGCTGCGACAGAGCCAGTACCGGTACCAGGTCTGCTGAGCCGGATCCGGATCCGCGGCAGCGGTCGCCCCCAACACCAGCCCCTCAGCCGGATAGTGGATCGTCGCACCGTCGCTTGGAGTGCGCGCCGTCACCACAGCGGTGCGGTCGAAGGTCAACCACAACGACGTGGTCATCAACTTGACGTTGTGGACGCCCGGCGTCTCGTCACCGTTGAACCCCCAGCCGATGTTCGGCGCCCCCGCCGACCAATGGTTGCCCGAAGCAAACATCGGCATCACATCGACGAACGCGCTGCCCGTCGTCAGGGACGCGGAACCCCACGGCGAATTGTCGCCACCACAGCCAATAGGGTCGCCGTAGATCCCACACCAGCTGTAGTCCGTCGCCCGCCGTACATACACCGTCGCTGGGTTCGCGCTACCACCCTGCACCGTCATGTACATCGCCGCCGCGTACAACTGCGAACCCATCGTCGCGGTCGGAAGGTAGGCCGAATAGTCGTAGCCGAACACGCTGCGCCACCGATACAGCCCCGTCGTCGACGCGTTGCCGGCGTACGCCCACGGACACGCCGCCCCACCGATGGCGCCGCAACTGTTCACCTGTGCCCCCGACGAATCACGCGCCCAACCCACCGAGAACCCGGCGATGTTGCCGATCGCGATCGTCGGATCGACGATGATCGGGAACGCGCCGGCCGGCAACGCCGCCAACCAGTCCTTGTCGACACCGACAGTCAGGACCGAGCCGTCTCCCTTGGCATTCGGGGTCGCTGTGGCGGTCGGCCTGGCGTCGCCGTCCGCGATCGGCGACCGATCGCCGTTGGCGACGACCACCGTGCCGACCGAGACCTCATCCGCGGCCGGGCCGACCACCGACAGGACACCCTTTCCGTCATCAACAAGTACGAGACCATCCAACGCGACACCGAACGACCCGGCCGTGCCAGGCCGGGTGAGCACGAACTCCTTGGTCAACGTCGTGTTCGACACCCGGAACCGGACATCCACCCCCGGCCACACCTCGCCGTAGGTGACCGACAACCCATCGATCGCAACCTGCGGCGCAGACAACTTGGCGCCATCACCCACCGGTGCCAGATGGAACGCCCGTCCCCTCGGCGTACCCACCGTGAGACCGGACACGTCGGCACGCACCCGCACCGACCCGGCTGCTGTCTCGAACACCCCGACCTCACCGACCACCGGCACCAACCGAGGATCGATCTTTGCCCACCGCCCGGGCGCGACCTGATAGTGCTGAGGCTCGAGACTGATCACCGCGGTAGACGTACCATCCGCATTGGCGAACACCGTCGTGAACTCCGAACGCGCCGACACTGCCTCCAGCGACGTGCCCGGGTCAAAGCCGTCAACCGTACGCTTCGCATCCGCGGCGGCCATCTCGCTGGCAACCAGAGCGGCGCCATCACCCACCTCAGGCTCCACCGCGCCAGCCCGCGGCGACGACCCGAGCACCGGGTCAACCGGCAACGCCGACAACTCCGACGAACCGGACACCTCCAACGGCGGAACCTCGACAGCAGCCGGCGAAGGCAACATCGGATCCCCGAGCGGACCCGCAGCCGGACCCGCGATCTCCCCAGCCGCAACCTGAGGCACATTCCGCGCCGGCACCAACGGCACCTCGACACCAACCATCGCGACGACCAACAACGGCAACGAAACAACGTGAAGCGAACGGCTCTTCATGCTCAGACCCCCAACTCATCGGCGTTGACTTCAGAGTAGTGAAGCGACCGCTCTCCGTGAGTATGATTTCGGGCAAGAAGACGACCCCACGTGGACTCTCCGTGACCGGATCTGGAAGCGCCAGCCAGGAGAGCCGCTGACGACACCGACCATGGCTCGCCTCGCATCACGCGGCGTTCGCGCTTGCGGATCTTCGTGTGAGAGAAGGCTGATCCGGTCGGCGGGCACTATCGTCACCGATGCATGCGGGTGTGGATCGATCAGGACCTCTGTACCGGGGACGGCCTCTGCCTCGACCACGCGCCCGACGTGTTCGTGCAGCTCGAAGACGGCATCGCCTACGTAGCCCAGTTCGGTGAGGCGCTCA
>VFMC01000737.1 GCA_006515795.1 Acidimicrobiaceae bacterium
CAGCCTGTCGTACTTCGGATCGCGTCCGGGCTGGGGCACGCACGACCTGAAGGGGGGCTTCGAGCTCTTCTCGCTCGTCCTGCAGGGCGGCAACTCGCAGTCGTCGACGGGCTACCTCTTCAACACCGACTACGCCAGCATCGCCGGCAAGCCGGTCACCGAGGCCAGCGGCCGCGTGGTGCCGGTCTGGATTCCCGGCGCCACGACCGTGGGCAACACGCTGCCGACCCGGGGCGCCGAACTGGACATCACCACGACGTCGTTCTACGTGCAGGATCGCTGGACGCCGACGTCGCGCCTGACCGTGGACCTGGGCCTGCGCTACGAGAATGTGTCGAGCGTGGCCACCGGCGACTCGCCGAGCATCGATGCGCAGGCGTTGGTGCCCCGTCTCGCCGCCGCCTACGATCTTCGTGGCGATGGGCGGACCGTGGTGAGCGGGTCGTACGCGCACTACGCCGGCCGCTACACGTCGAGCATCTTCGGCCGCAACACGCCGGTCGCCAATGCCGGGCGCGTCACCAGCGTCTACAACGGCCCCGCCGGGCAGGGCTACGGTCGTGTCGGGATCGTTCCCAACCGCCAACATCTTCCTGGAAGACGGCCTGCACTCGCCGCTGACCCACGAGTTCACCGTCACCGGCGCGCAGGAGATTGGCACCGGCGCGGTGCGCGCCACCTACGTGCGGCGCCAGGCGACCGGCCTGGTCGAGTCGTTCATCGATGACCCGACGGCCGCCGGCAAGACCACCGTCATCCAGAACGGCGTGACCTTCGGTACGTTCGACAACGTCTATTACCGAAATTCCGATGCCTCGGTCCGCGACTACCAGGCGGTGGAACTCCAGGGCAACTACCGCGTGCGGCCGAACTGGACGGTGGCGGGCCACTGGACGGTGCAGCTGAAGAACGAGGGCAACTACGAAGGTGAAGCCGCCAACCAGCCCGGCGCGGGCACGGTGCTCGGCGACTATCCTGAGATCCTCGTCGAGGGCCGCGACTTCCCGATGGGCCGGTTGGACGAT
>VFMC01000395.1:0-1166 GCA_006515795.1 Acidimicrobiaceae bacterium
ATCCACCACCCGTGTGACACAGTCCCCCAAACCCGGATCCCGCCGACTTCGACAGCGGCGACGATCTCAACCATCCAAGCAGCGGCCAGCCACCGATCGCCGACGATCACCGACACCCCTCGGAACCAGTCATCTAGGGACAGGGCGCGAACTGGCCGCGCAGAACCACTTCTCCCGACGACGCCTGCTCGTCGCTGTCGGGTGCTGCGACCGCCTCTTTCGTGAAGCTGATGACCGGGTACTCGTCGATCGCGACGCCAGCCCATCCGACCGCGTCGGCCAGGTCGTGGAAGGTGCCGATCGGGGCGAGGCGTTCGCCGTCGCAGCTCCGCAACCACCCCTCGTAGTACTGCCCGCCGTCGCGGCGGGGCAGGCCGGGAACGCGCACCGCGATCCGCACCCCCGATGACTCGGTGCTGATCGTCGCCTCACCGGACACGGCCGGGGCAAGATCGGTGCCGACCATCGAGATCGTGGCGGCCGATGCCCATTCGTCGGGCTCGGAGGACCCGCGCCCGACGATCAGCCCGACCACCAACGCCGCGGCTGCGGCACCCGCCAACGCGGTCACCCGTGGGTCGCGCCACCACCTGGATCTCGCGGTGGCGTTGGCAGACAGCGGCGCAGCACGTTCACGTTCGGCGCCGATCGCGGCGATGACCCGGAGCTCGACCGACGGATCCGGCTGTGCCCACATCGACTGATCGGCGAGCAGGGCCACAACGTTGGCAGCGAGGTCTGCCTGACCATCGTCGACCGATCCGTCATCGTCCATCGGGCTGATCCACCTCCTCGACCTCGTGCCCGGTGCGCCTCACCGGCATGCCACCGCTCATCAGCGAGTACGTCATGGCTCGTCCATCGGTTCGCGGAGATGTCGGAGGATGTCGGCCAGCTCGCGGTGGGCGCGGAACGAGCGCGACTTGACGGTGCCCAACGGCAGCCCGAGATGTTCGGCGATCTCGCTGTGGGTGAAGCCCTCGAGGTGCTGCAACCGCACGATCTCTCGTTCGGCCTCGCCCAGCCGCTCGAGTGCTTCGCGCACCTGCCACGCCTCCCAGGCCTGCTCGATCGACGGCGGCAGCGTGATCAGCGACGGGTCGCCGGTCGGTGCCTCATCGAGCGGCTCGGTCGGCCGCCGGGCCCGGCGACGTTGGGCGTCGATG
>VFMC01000395.1:1240-6170 GCA_006515795.1 Acidimicrobiaceae bacterium
ACCTCGAACGTCGATGCCGCCCGCCACGCCTGGACGAACGTCTGCTGCACGGCGTCCTCGGCCTGAGACCGGTCGCGCAACACACGAAGAGCGATCGCGAACACGAGCCGGTGGTATGCCGCGTACAGGTGCCTGACCGCCTCGTCGTCGCCGCGGCGGAAGCTCTCGAGGAGCGCATCGTCGACGGGCATCACCCGCACGAGTCTTGCAGAGGCATCAGTTCGGGTTGGCGACCGTCCACGTGCCGTTCGATCGCAGCAGTGCGGCAAGGTCGGCGGGACCCTTGTGGGTGGACGCGGCGGCCAACTGCGCGCTCACCGAGGCTCCGTAGTCGGGCCGCTCGACCGATCGGAACACACCGAACGGGGTTGGCGAATGGTCGTCGTGGCTGAGCCGGGCAAGCGCGAACGCGAGACTGGGATCGTTGCGATGTGCATCGTGGATCAGCAGGGCCTCCGCACCAACGTCGGCGACGTCGACCAAGCGGAGCTGTCCATCGGCCCCCATCACCACACCTCGCGAACCGTCGACGCCGAAGCGAATGGGTTCACCGTGGTGAAGGTCGATCATCATCTCGGCTCGTCGCTCGCGACCGGTGATGTCGTCGAACGCGGCGTCGTTGAACACGTTGCAGTTCTGGAAGATCTCCACGAAAGCTGCGCCGCGGTGATCGTGGGCTGCACGGAAGATCTCGGTCATGTGCTTGCGGTCGAGGTCGTGGGTGCGGGCGACGAAGCTGGCTTCGGCGCCGAGCGCGACGGCGAGCGGGTTGAACGGCGGGTCGATGCTGCCCAGCGGCGTGCTCTTGGTGACCTTGCCGAGCTCTGAGGTCGGCGAGTACTGGCCCTTGGTGAGGCCGTAGATGCGGTTGTTGAACAACAAGATCGTGAGGTTCACGTTGCGGCGCAGCGCGTGGATGAGGTGATTGCCCCCGATCGACAGGCCATCGCCATCGCCGGTGATCACCCAGACGTCGAGATCGGGTCGGGCCACGGCTACCCCTGTGGCGATCGCCGGGGCGCGACCGTGGATGCTGTGGATGCCGTAGGTGTTCATGTAGTACGGGAAACGGCTGGAGCACCCGATGCCGCTGATGAACACGGTGTTCTCAGGGTTCACGCCGAGGTCGGGCATGAGCTGTTGCACGGCGAGCAGGATGCCGTAGTCGCCGCAACCCGGGCACCAGCGCACTTCCTGGTCGCTGGTCCAGTCCTTCTTGGTGGTGAGTTTCACGACGGTGTCGCTCATGGCGCTTGTGTCCCTCCACTTGCCTCGGTGCGCAACCGTTCGAGCGCATCGTCGATCGCGGTCTCGATCTCGCGGGCCGTGAACGGCAGACCCTGCACCTTGCTGATCGACCGGGCGTCGACCAGGTACTCGGCACGCACGATCCGGCACAGCTGCCCGAGGTTGAGCTCGGGCACGACGATCTGCCGGAACCCGCGGAGCAGATCGCCGAGGTTCGCCGGCAACGGGTTGAGGTGGGTGAGATGTCCGCGACGGCGGGGTCGCTGCACGGCCGCGTCGATCGCAGCCCAGGTCGACCCCCATCCGAGGACGCACACGTCGGCGTCGGCGTCGCCGATCACCGCGGCGGGCGGGATGTCGTTGGCGATGCCGGCCACCTTGGCGGCGCGCAGATGGACCATCTTCTCGTGGTTCTCGGGCGTGTAGTTGATGTTGCCGGTGCCGTCCTCCTTCTCGATGCCGCCGATGCGGTGCATCAGGCCTGGCGTGCCGGGGATGGCCCAGGGCCGGGCGAGCGTTGCAGGGTCGCGCAGGTACGGCCAGAACTCGGCCGTACCGTCGTCGGCGACGTGGTTGTGTTCGGTGGTGAACGGGACCGAGATGTCGGGCAGCGTGTCGACATCGGGCAGCTTCCAAGGCTCGGACCCGTTGGCGAGATATCCGTCGGAGAGCAAGATCACAGGAGTGCGGTACTTGAGCGCGATTCGTGCCGCCTCGATCGCCGCGAAGAAGCAGTGTGCGGGGCTGTACGACGCAACGACGGGCAGCGGCGCCTCACCGTGGCGGCCGTACATGGCGATGTTCAAGTCGGCGGCCTCGGTCTTGGTGGGCAGACCAGTGGATGGGCCTCCACGCTGGATGTCGATGATGATCAACGGCAGCTCCAAGGACACGGCAAGGCTGGTGGCCTCGCTCTTCAGCGCCACCCCAGGACCGGAGGTGGTGGTGATCCCGAGGTGCCCGGAGAACGCCGCGCCGATCGCCAACGAGATCGCCGCGATCTCGTCTTCGGCCTGAACCGTGCGCACACCGAAGTGCTTGTGCTTGGACAGCTCGTGGAGGATGTCGGATGCCGGAGTGATCGGATACGAACCCAGCGTGACGGGCAGGTGGGCGAGCTGGCCGGCCGCGACAAGACCCCACGACAGGGCGACGTTGCCGGTGATGTTGGTGTACTCGCCGGGCGGCATCTGCGCCGGACGGACCTCGTAGCGATGCCCGAACTCCTCGGTGGTCTCGCCGTAGTGGTACCCGGCAAGGAACGCGGCACGGTTGGACGCCTGGACGAGTTCGGTCTTGGCGAAACGCTCGTCGATCCAGGCGAGCGTCGGCTCGGTCGGCCGCGAGTACATGAAGCTCACCAGGCCGAGGGCGAAGAAGTTCTTCGACCGGTCGGCGTCGCGGGGCTTCACGCCGAGCGGCGTGGCTGCGTCCTTGGTGAGAGTGGTCATCGCCACCGTGATGAGGCGATAGTTGGCGAGTGACCCGTCGTTGAGCGGGTCGGAGTGGTAGCCCGCTTTGGCCAGGTTGCGTTCGTCGAAGGTGTCGCTGTTGACGATCAGCGTGCCGCCAACCTCGAGCCGGCCGAGATCGGCACGCAGCGCCGCCGGGTTCATCGCGACGAGCACGCTCGGTGCATCGCCAGGAGTGGTGATGTCGTGGTCGGAGATGTGCACCTGGAAGCTGGAGACTCCGTGCACGGTTCCGGCTGGTGCACGGATCTCGGCCGGATACTCCGGCAACGTGCTCAGATCGTTGCCGAACAGCGCGCTGGCGCTGGTGAACCGGTCGCCGGTGAGCTGCATCCCGTCGCCGGAATCACCGGCGAACCTGATCACGATGTGATCGAGCCGCTCCACCTCGTCGGCGCCGTCCGGTCGCTCGACTATGTCGGTCATGCCCCTGCCTCCCCGTCGGAAGCCTCCCATCGGAAGCTTCCCTCGACAGCCTGGTTGTTCACGGGCGTCAGCTGTTGGTCGTCCGTCAATGGCAACGTACCACCGCGCCCCTTCGGCAAGCCGGCATGGACGGGTGTCACATTCGGTGATCGTGACGGCTCGAAGGGGACGGCTCGGAGGGGACGGCTCGGAGGGGACGGCTCGGAGGGGACGGCGCGAAGGTGACAGGGTGGGGCCGATGGCATCCGCCGCGCTCAACGCGCTCAACGTGCGCACCGGGCTCACCGCGCTGCGCGCCGCCGACCTGCGCCGCGGCGACCTCCTCGCGCTGTGCGTGGTCGACGGCATCGGGGCGGGCGTGGCGACCGTCGGCGGTGCTACAGGCTTCATCGCCGCGAACGAGCTGGTCGCAGTCATCGATGCGATCGAGCGCGCCCTCGAGCCACGGTGGGTGTGCTGGTCGAACGACACCGCAGCGACCCTCAGCCGGTTCGGAGTTCGCCTCGCTGGCAGTGCTTCACGGGCTCCCGGTCGACGAGATCCCGCTGCCCGCCGAGATCAACCTCTTCACCATCGAGCGTGCTGCCGGCGACGACATCGAAGACCCGATCGATCGCGCCGGCCATCTGCGCGCCGAGTGGACGGCGACCGAGTGGGAGTGGACGCCACTACGTCTCGCAGCCTGGGCGGGAGTTGCGATGAGGGCAGCAACGCTGCAGCGCGACCGGGTCGAGGCACTCACAGGTTCTCGCGCGGCCGCCACCGCACGTTCGGAGTCGACCGCGGAGCTGCTGTGCGCCGAGCTGTCACGCACCGGGCTGCCCGTCGACCGCTCGGTCGCCGAGGGGATCATCGGCGAGCTCATCGGGGCGCGACCTGCGAGCCAAGCCGCGGCCGACGAGCAGCGCCGCGCCCGCGATGGCCAGGTGTTGCAGCACACCTCCACCTTCGTTGACGCCGATCTGCGAAATCCCGCCGACGTCAAGTCCCTGTTGCGCAGTGTCGGGGTGGAGGTGCCCGACACCCGCGCGTGGAGACTCGAGGCGATGCGCGATCAGCACCCTCTGGTCGATGCGCTCCTCACGTGGCGCAAGGCCGAGCGAATTGCCACGACCTTCGGCTACGCCTGGCTCGATCAGCACCTCGGCGACGACGGCCGGCTGCGTGGCGAATGGTCGGGATGCGATGGAGCGGCAGGGCGGATGACCGCCACGGCGGGCCTCCACAACATGCCGGCCCTCATGCGCGACGCGGTGGTCGCCGAGCCGGGCCATGTGTTCGTGCGCGCCGATCTCGGTCAGATCGAGCCCCGCGTGCTCGCCGCGGTCTCCGGTGATGCGGCATTGGCCAGGGCGACGGTGGACGACGACCTGTATGCCCCCGTTGCCGCCGCCCTCGGCGTCGACCGGGCGACCGCCAAGGTGGCCGTGCTCGGCGCGATGTACGGCCAGACGACGGGCCACGGGGCGCAGGCGTTGCGTCGGCTCGAATCGGCTTACCCGGTGGCGATGGGCTTCCTGCACGACGCCGATGTGGCCGGCCAGGGTGGCCGCGAGCTGCGCACCTACGGCGGACGGTTGATCCGCACCGGACTGGGGGCCGCGGCTCGACAGACCGAGAGCGAGGCTCGCTCCGGCTCGGCCGCCCAGGGACGGTACGCGCGCAACGCGATGGTGCAAGGGGCCGCCGCCGAACTGTTCAAGGTGTGGGCCGTGATCGTGCGGGCCCGGGCCCGGGCGCTCGATGCCGAGATCGTGATGTGCCTGCACGACGAGCTGCTCGTG
>VFMC01000016.1 GCA_006515795.1 Acidimicrobiaceae bacterium
GTCGGCGGCGGCGACCGCTGCCGCGACGAGGTGCTCGGGAGTGGGCGCAAGGACGAGACGGTTGATGACCGACTCGCGATCGTCACCCAGCGCGGCCGACGCGGCGTCGGTGTCGTCGACGGTCGCCGCCGCGAACGCGGCCGCAGCCGTGGGCCAACTCGCCGGCAGCACACCGCGCGCCAAGGACTGCAACAAGTCGCCGGTGCCGTCTCCGGCACCGATCAGCAGCAGGCCGGCCGGGCCATCGAAGAGGCCTAGTGGCTGAGGCCGCAAAAGGGTCTCGGGAGTGTGGTCGGTCATCGTCATTGCATTCCCCAATCGGGTCCGTGGTCACGTTCGGCGGCGGCGCGCACGATGCGCGCGGCCAGTTCCGCTCGCGCTCTGGTGTGGTAGGTCTGCAGCCGGTGGCGCACGGCGCCGTCGTCGAACACGACGTCGAGCACGACGGTGAACCGGCCGCGTTCTTCGACTATCTCGGTGCTCACGATCGGGCCGACATCGTTCACGGCACGCGCGCGGTCGGCGCCAGCTCGGGGGCCATCGCGGGCCCGCACAGGTGGTCCACCAACTCTTCCATCGCCGCTTCCACGGCGGGCGTGAGCGGCGCACCGAACTCGAAGCCGCCGGCCTCGATCAGGTAGACGACGATGTCAGTGGGGTAGTCGTCCTTCAGCAACCAGCGCCCGAAGGCGAGGGCGTGGTCCCACCGGAAGGCGTGCAGGTTGATGCCCTCCAGCGGCGGTAGCACCTCGACATCCGCTCCGCTCAACCGGTACAGGGTGCCCGGTTCACCGCCGGTCGTCGCGGCATCCACCAAGACCACGCGGTCGGCGCCGCGCATGCGAAAGGCGACGTCCATCCCGCTGGTGCCACCGTCGGCGACCTCGGTGCCTTCCGGCAGCCCGCGGTCGAGCATCCGTCGGACGAGGACCGGGCCGACAGCGTCGTCGCCCCTCAGCAGGTTGCCGCAACCAATGATCAGTGTCATGCCCCACCGTCGTGTTGTTGTCGTCGTGTCGTCGTATCGAAGAGTGAGGGCGATGGGGGCTGCCGGCATGTGGCCGCCACTCATCGCCCTCGTACGTGAACCGCTGCCTCGTCATTGCCCGAGACCGCGGCCGGCAGTCACATCATGCCGTTGACCTTGAACCGCGCCATCTCCTCGCCGGTCTTGCCGTCGTAGGCGTGCACCGTGCACACGATGCAGCTGTCGAAGCTGCGGGCCACGTGCCCCAGCTCGATCGGGTCGTGCAGGTCCTCGACGGGTGCACCGATGAAGCTCTCCTCCATCGGGCCGTTCGCACCCTTGCCGTCCTTCGGGCCGATGTTCCAGGCGGTCGGCGTGATCACCTGGTAATTGGCGATCTTGTTGTCCTCCAGCACGATCCAGTCGGCGAGCGCACCGCGAGCGGCTTCGGTGGCGCCGAAGCCCTTGCCCGATTCGCGCTCGACCGGCTTGATGTAGAACCGATCGTGCAGGTCGATCTGGTCGATCCAGCGGCGGGTCATCTCGTAGTACTTGGGCGCCTCGTGCAGGCGGGCCAGCACCCGCAGGAAGATGCTCGGGCCGATCTTGCTGTAGATGTCGCGGATCAGCGGGTCGTAGTCCTGCCACACCTCGCGCTCGGGGTTGCCGGCCACCATCTGGCGGGCGAAGGGACCGACTTCCAGCGGTACGAAACCTTGGCCGGGCACGTCGTAGCGAGGGGCCTTGGCCCACGTGTACTTGTCCTGGGCACGCCCGTCGGCAGGATCGATCGGCTCGGTGACGCCCTCCCACGGGTGCAGCGAACCGGTGCCCCTGAAGTAGGAGTGGGTGACGTCCTCGGTGACGCGCATGTGGTCGAACGGAAGGTCGGTGCCGTCGGAGTAGACGCCGGCCCTCGTGATCAGCGCCCGGTTGCGACCATCGGCGGTGGGGGTGGCGTACTGGCTGGGCTCGAAGAAGGTGCCCATCGCGAGGTAGTTGCCGTAGCCGCCGCCGTACTTGTCGAGGCCGATGCCCATCGCGTAGCGGATGAAGAAGGCAAGGTCGCTCTTGTGCTGCGACTCGTTCTCGTCGCACCACTCCAGCAGTTGCTCCCATGTCTGCACCTGGCGGTAGCGCTCGATCGAGCAACCGAGGAACCGGTTCTCCAGCCACTCCTGGCGCCAGTAGTCGAGGATCGCGATCGACCGGGTGATGTCGGTGAGCGTCGGCGCACACATGACTCCGCCGGGGATCATGAACGACGAGTGCGGCCACTGACCACCGAAGATCGCGTAGACCTCCACCGGCTTGGCGCCGAGCACCACGCCCGGCTCGTAGCTCTCCCCGACGAACGGGGCGAAGCGGCGCATGGCCTCGTCGTAATCCTTGGCTTTCGCGTACTTCTTGTTGACCAGGTCGATGGCGAACAGCGCGTAGAACCACCGCGGGATGGACTGCAGCGTCTCGCAGGCCTGGGCGATGTTGCGCACGGTGATGGCGTTGGGTGGCAGCACCGTCTTCCACGCGGTGTCGATCGCGAAGCACGCCTTGTACAGGTGGCTGCCACCGCAGATCCCGCAGATGCGCGGCGTCATGATGAGGCCTGCCTGCGGATCCTTGCCGCGCAGGATGATCTCGAAACCGCGGAACATCAACGCTTCCGTCCAGGCCTCTGTGACCACGCCGTCGTTGATCTTCACCCGCAGATCGAGGTCGCCCTCGACTCGTCCGAGGGGGCTGACTTCGAGATCGATGGTCTTGCTGTCCGTCACGGTCATGACTGGTGGTTCCTTTCGGTTGCGTCGAGTGGGGTGCCGTCGGTCAGACGACGAACATGTCTTCTTTGGACCACTGCGGCGCACTGATCCGGGCAGCCGCGGCGGCTGCGAGGTAGGTGAGGTGATCGGCACCGGTCGGCAGGTCGCGTGGGATGACGCCCGACACCTTCTGCGTCTTGAAGATCGTGCCGGGCATGAGATCGTCGAACGGGAACTGGGGCTCGGTGCAACCCAGGCACGGGTGGCCGGCACGGGTCTTCGAAGACTGCCGGTTCCACAGGATGCGGTTGCATGACGAGTGCGTCATCGGCCCGCGACACCCGAGCTCGTAGAACAGGCAGCCGGTGCGGGTGCCCTGGCCGAACTCGGTGGTCGACTGCTTGTACTCGAAGAACCCGTTGCGGGTGCAGCCGTTGTGGGTGAACGTCGTGAACAGCGTGGACGGGCGGTGGTACTCGTCCAGCGTCAGGTCGCCGGCGCGGCCGGTGGCGACGGCCATCACGATCTGGCTGATCCAGTCGGGATGGGCCGGGCAGCCAGGGATGTTGATCACCGGCAGCCCCGCCTTGCTCACCCAGTCCTTGCCGAGGTACCCGCCCTTCACCTCCCGGTGGAACTGCAGCCCCGTCGACTCGCTCGGGTTCGGTGCTACGGTCGGCAGCCCGCCGTAGGCCGCGCAGTCGCCGACGCCGACGACGATCGAAGCGACCGACGTGAGGTCGGTGATCCACTCCGTCATCGGCCGACCGGCGAACATGTCCATGCGGCCGCTGCCGTTCGGGCCCTGCACGACCGTGCCCTCGACCACGAAGATGTCGAGCGGCTTCGCGCCGCTGACCAGATCGTCGAGGATCTTGTGTACGGCCTCGCCGAGCTCGGGCCCGAGCGACGGGTGCCAGAGCAGCTCGACGCCGAAGTCGGTGAGCAGGTCGATTACGGTGGGTTCTTCCGCTTGGAGCAGCGAGATCGTGTTGCCGCTGCATGCACCTGCTTGGAGCCAGAGGAGTGTTGCCACTGTTCGGTCCTTTCGTTCCTGTCGTCGGGTTGTCGTCGGGTTGAAGCTGTCGACTCAGCCGTTGTCGGCCGTTGGGTGTGCGAGGTGGCCGCCGAAGACCTTGGCAACCTCGATGATGAAGCCGAGGCCGCGCTGCACGTCCTCGTCCTTGGTGGCCTTGTAGAGCCCGCGCATGCCCACCTTGGTGCCGTTGGCCCGAGCGGCCTGCAGCCCTTTGACGAGCGAGACCGCCGCTTCGCTGAGCACCTCGATCGGTTCCGGCTCGACGATCGGGGAGGCAAGGATCCGATTGATCGCGGGCGACGCCTCGGCGAGCGTGGGAATGAGCGTCGAGAGCTGCTGCGTGGTCTCACGCAGATCGAGGCCGGTCGCCTTGCCGGCGGCACGCACTTCGTGCAGCACCTCGGCGAGCGTGTCGCCGATCACCTCGCCCTTACGTGCCAATCCGTCGATGCCACCAACGATGACCGCGATCAGCTCGATGTTGTCGAGCAGCGTGTGCAACGCGGCGGCGGTCTGCGGTTCGCTCAACCGATCGACCAACCGATCGACTTCTGTGTGGTCGCGTACGACAGTTCCGTGCTGAGCCATGCGCAGGTCCCCTTCCCTGTTGCGGCCTTGCCCCCGAGCGTGCATTATTCGCCCGGGTTCGCCTGCGCGTCTATTGACTTTTCTCTTGGCGATCCATAAGGGCGTATTGATGTGCTGACAATCCATCAGCTGCAGGTGTTCGTCACCATTGCCGACCATCGTTCGATCCGTCGCGCTGCCGAACAGCTCGTCGTGACACAACCCGCGGTGTCGGCGAGCCTGGCTGCGCTGGAGCGCTCCGTGGGTGTAGAGCTGGTCGCGCGGCACGGTCGCGGCATCGAGCTGACCGAGGCCGGCCGCGTGATGGTGCGCTACGCGCGGGTGATGCTGGGGCTCGTCGACGAGGCGATCGCGGCCACGAAGTTCGCCGACGACCCGGTCACAGCGCCGGTGCGCGTCGGTGCCACCACCGCGTCCGCCGATCACATGTTGATGCCGTTGCTCGCACGGATCCGCACACATCGGCCGGCGATGCAGTTCAACCTCGAGGTCGGCAACCGGGCACGCGTCTGGCAGCTGCTCGCCGATCGGCAGGTCGACATCGCCGTCACCACCCGACCACCTGCCAACGGGGCGTTCGAGTCACTGGCGACACGCAACAACGAGTTCGTGCTGGTCGCCAAGCCGGGCAGCGTTTGGGCCGGCAAGCTCGGCGAAGCCACCTGGCTGGTGCGCGAGGAAGGCTCCAGCAGCAGGTCGGCCACCGACGAGGTGATCGCCATGCTCGGCATCTCGCCGCCCACTCTGGCAATCGGTTCCAACGCCGCGATCCAACGTTCCGCCGAGGCCGGTCTGGGCGTTGCGCTGCTGCCGGCCGAGGCCGTGGTCGGCGCGATCAAGACTCGATCGCTGGCGACGATCCGCGCCGAAGCGACGCCGCTGCGCAAGCCGTGGCACGTCGTCGCGCGGGCGGGCGAGACGCTCTCGTCAGCTGCGCGGCAGTTCATCGACGACCTCGTCAACATCGGCGGGGAGTTCGAGTTCACTCCCGTCGGCGCGACACTCGTGCAACGCGGCTCGCGGTAGCGTGCGCGCCGTGCACGAGCTCTCGATCTGTACATCGCTGGCGAGGATCGTCGAGGCGCACGCCGACGGACGCGTGGTCGAGGTGGTGCACCTCGAAGTCGGCTATTTGCGTCAGGTCATCCCCGCCACGCTGCGCTACTCGTGGGAGATCGTGGTCCTCGATACGCCGCTCGCCGGCTCGGTGCTGGACATCAACCACATCCCGGCGGTGCTGCACTGCCGCGACTGCGACGCTCGCACCGTCATCGAGGTACCAGTTTTCCGCTGTGGCTGTGGCTCCGTCGCCGTCGACGTGGTCGGCGGAGAAGAACTGCTCGTCACCTCACTCGACCTCGCCGGCCCGCGCACGCTCGCGCCGCCACGATCCTGAACGGAGATCCAACCATGGGACGGTTCCACTACCACGCCGACGGCACCGGTCACTCGCACGACGACGACGACCACGACCACGACAGCGCGCACGAGCACGACCATCGCCACGAGGGCGGTGTCGGCGATCACTCCGGGTACACCACAGGTGGGCTGCGGGTCGACGTGCTGGAGAAGATCCTCGGCGAGAACGACCACACGGCCGAGGCCAACCGCAGCGACTTCGCCGAGGCCCACGTACACGTCGTCAACATGATGTCGTCACCCGGCGCCGGCAAGACCACCCTGCTGCGCGAGGTGCTGCTGCACATCGGCGCCACCCTTCGCGTCGGCATCGTGGAGGGCGACGTCGAGACGTCGATCGACGCC
Source organism: Acidimicrobiaceae bacterium (assembly GCA_006515795.1). Classification (GTDB taxonomy): domain Bacteria; phylum Actinomycetota; class Acidimicrobiia; order Acidimicrobiales; family Ilumatobacteraceae; genus VFMC01. The sequence continues at coordinate 6,119 of VFMC01000016.1, forward strand.
GACCGCCTCGCCGGCCTCGGCGCACCGGTGTCACTGATCAACACCGCCAACGGCTTCGGCGGCGAGTGCCACCTCGACGCGACGATGGTCCGTTCCGCGCTCCCGCGGCTGCCGCTCGCCGATCTCGACCTGCTGATCATCGAGAACGTCGGCAACCTCGTCTGCCCCGCCGAGTTCGACGTCGGTGAGGATGCGCGGGCGATGGTCTTCTCCATCACCGAAGGCGAGGAGAAGCCGCTCAAGTATCCGGTCATGTTCCGCTCTGCCGATCTCGTCGTCGTCAACAAGATCGATCTGCTCCCACACCTCGACTTCGACCTCGCCGCGTTCTACTCGAACCTACGCGACGTGAACCCGCACGTGCGCACGATCGAGACCTCGGCGAAAACTGGCCTCGGCGTCGACGACGTCTGCAACTGGCTGCGTGCGCTGGCCGACCACGGATGACCACCGTTCGACGACGCCATGCCGGCGACCTGGTCGACCCTGCCGCCGTCGTCGCCCGACTGCGCGAGGAGGGCCACACCGTCGGCCGCACGCGCACGGCGATCCTCGAGGCCGTGCGCGCGAAGCAGCGCGCGTTCACCGCCGAGGAACTGGTCGAATCGCTCGACGGTGTGCACGAGGCGACCGTGTATCGCACGCTGGCGTTGCTGGAGGAGATCGGTGTGGTGCGCCACATCCACCTCTCGCACGGGCCCGCGATCTACGAACGCACGGCCGTCTCGGGCGAGCTCCGCCACCTGGTCTGCGAGACGTGCGGTCGCCACATCGCGGTACCGCGCCGCGTGTTCGATGCGGCCCGTCGCACGCTCGAACGCGACTACGACTTCGTGCTCGACGGCTCGCACTTCGCGATCGTGGGCCGCTGCCGGACATGCGTCGCTGCCGAAGGGACTTCCCAAGAAGGCTCTTGATTTGCGACTGAGTCGCAAACATATACTTGCCCATCTCGCTCACCGATGGGGAGGGACGGCAATTGCACATCCCGGACGGGTTCATCGACGGCACCACCTCTGCGTTCGGTGGCGGCGTGGCCGTGGGCACGGTTGCGGGGTGTCTCCGTCGCACCCGCGACCTCCTCGACGACCGCCAGGTGCCATTGGTCGGGCTCACCTCGGCCTTCGTCTTCGCGGCGCAGATGTTGAACTTTCCGGTCGCCGCCGGCACCAGCGGTCACCTGCTCGGCGGCGTGCTGGCAGCGGTGTTGGTGGGGCCGTGGGCGGGCGCATTGGCAGTCTCCGTCGTGCTGGTCGTGCAAGCGCTGCTGTTCGCCGACGGCGGGCTCTCCGCGCTCGGGCTGAACGTCGTCAACATGGCCCTCGTCGGAGCGCTCGGTGGCTACGCGGTCTTCGCCGCGATCCGCGCGCTCCTCCCCAAGACCAAGGCGTCGGTGGTCGCCGCGGCCGGTGTGGCCGCGGCCTTGGCACCGACGATGGCGGCGATCGTGTTCACGGCCGAGTACGCCCTCGGCGGCAACGGCGCCGCATCGGTCGCCACCGTGGCCAAGGCGATGATCGGTGTGCACCTGCTGATCGGTGTCGGCGAGGGGGCGATCACGGCGATGACCATCTCGGCCGTGATGGCCACCAGACCCGACCTCGTGCACGGCGCAGCACACATCGCCACGCGCGCACCTTCACGCGATGACACCGCCGGGGTTCCGGCATGAACTGCCGGACGTCGATCACGACCCTCGTGGTCGGCGGTCTGCTGGGCGCGCTGGCACTGGTGTTCTTCGTCGCGCCCCATGCCAGCTCCTCGCCCGACGGGCTCGACAAGGTCGCCGCCGACCACCAGCTGGACACCGGCAAGCGTGCATCGACGGTTGCCGGCAGCCCGCTCGCCCACTACTCCGTCAGCGGTGTCGACGACAGCGGTCTCAGCAAGGGGCTCGCCGGCGCTCTGGGCGTTGCGATCACGCTGGGCATCATGCTCACCGCCACGAAGCTGCTGACCCGTCGTCGGTCACGCCCACCCGCGCCCTCTTCGGCAGCACCCTGAGCGTTCCATGAACAACGCCCACGGCACCGGCCTCTACATGGACCACACCGGTCGGCTGCATCGGCTGGCCGCTCACTCCAAGCTCGTCGGGACGCTCGGGTTCGTCGCCGCTGTCGTCGCTACACCGCGCGAGCAGTGGTGGTCGTTCGTCGCCGACGGTGTGATCGTGGCGATGGTCGCCGTTCTCGCCGGACTGCCGCTCGGCCTGCTTGCTCGACGGCTCACCATCGAGTTGCCGTTCATCGCGTTCGCGCTGCTGATGCCCTTCGTTGGCAACGGTCCGACGGTGCGGTTGGCGGGCGTCAACCTCTCGCAGGCCGGCCTCTGGTCGGCCTGGTCCATCGTCGCCAAGGGCACGCTCGGCGTGGCCGCCACCGTGGTCCTGGCCAGCACCACGGCCGTGCCGCAACTGATCACCGGCTTCGAGCGCCTCCGAGTCCCGCGTGCACTCACCGCCATCGGCGCGTTCATGATCCGCTACCTCGATGTGGTGACCGGCGAGTTGCAGCGCATGCGTGTAGCCCGCGAGTCGCGCGGCGACCGCGCCCGCTGGCTGTGGCAGGCGAAGGCGGTCGGCGCCGGTGCAGGAGCACTGTTCGTGCGTTCGTACGAGCGCGGTGAGCGGGTCTTCCTTGCGATGGAGTCGCGTGGCTACACGGGCACGCTGCCATCCGTCAGGCGCGGCGACGAGCCACGCCATTGGGCCGCGTGCCTCGCGCCCGCAGCGCTCGCATCAGCCTGCGCAATCGCGGCGTGGAGGTTCCGGTGACCGAGCCGGCACCTGCCCTCGAAGTCGCGGGCCTGCACTTCACCTACCCCGACGGTCGTCACGCGCTCGAAGGCACCGACCTGGTCGTGTTCGATGGCGAGAAGGTCGCCGTTCTCGGCCCCAACGGCGCCGGCAAGACCACCCTGATGCTGCACCTCAACGGCATCCACACACCGACACGCGGCACCGTCGCCGTCGGCGGCCTGCCCGTGGTGAAGGCGAACCTGCGCGAGATCCGTCGCCGCGTCGGCATCGTCTTCCAGGACCCTGACGACCAGCTGTTCATGCCCACCGTCGGTCAGGACGTCGCGTTCGGGCCGGCCAACCTGGGCCTGCGCGGCGACGAGCTGGACGCGCGGGTGGCCGACGCGTTGAGCGCTGTCGGCATGAGCCGGCACCGCGATCGCGCGCCCCACCACCTCAGCTTCGGCGAGCGCCGGCGGGTGGCACTGGCGACGGTGCTCGCGATGCAACCCGATGTGCTCGTCCTCGACGAACCATCGGCCAACCTCGATCCGGCGTCGCGTCGCGAGCTCGTCGAGATCCTGCTCACGCTGGAGATCACGCTCGTGATGGTGACCCACGACCTGCCCTATGCACTGCAGCTGTGCCCGCGCTCGGTCGTGCTCGACAGCGGCATGGCAGCAGCCGACGGCGAGACGCGCACCCTGCTCGCCGACGCGGCCCTGTTGGCTCGGCACCGGCTGGAGCTGCCCTACGGCTTCGACCGCCGCCTGCTCGAGGTCGACGGCGTCGACGCGGCGCGTCGGGTGTGAAGGGGAGGCGCCGGTGGCAGTCGCCTCTCGGGTGGGTGCGCCGCGCCCTCCTCGACGAGGAAGCGCCGGAGGGCAGCCGCCGGTGACAGCAGCCGATGGGATGTGCAACTGCAGCTCGATGCCCGGGTGAGTGCCCCGGAACGAGGCGAGCATGGCGGAGGGTGAACGAAGTTGCTTGATCGTGACGTCGCGCATCCGCGGCCACCATAGTTTTCATGTTGCTCTGACAAACAGCTTTCATCTTTACTTTGCTCTCCCCTGCCCGCAGGATGGCCGCCATGCCCGCCTGCACGACCCGACCAGCCGACCTCGGCAGCAGCCTGCGCGAGTGGGCCGGCAACGACGCGACCCGCGGCGCGGTGGTCGCGACGATCGCGGCCATCGCCGCCACCAGCGCGGCGCAGGCCGGCGCGTTGCGGCAGGCCATGCTGCGCGGCGATCACGACGACTCCACCGGCAACAACACCGACGGCGACCGTCAACG
>VFMC01000396.1:0-4180 GCA_006515795.1 Acidimicrobiaceae bacterium
GAACACCGCTCGCGGGCCCGGCGGCGAGATGGAGGTCGGCGCGAACGCCCATCTCCAGTACCAACCGGTCAGCTCACGGCTGGTGGCCAACCCCGGCGACCGGGTGCTCGTGCGCCTCGCCAACCTCGGGTTCCAGGAACAGACCCTCAGCATGCCGGGTGTGCCGATCCTCTCGATCGGTTCCGACGCCCGGTACCTCACGCCCGACATGCAGACGGTGAGCGACACCGTGGTGCTCGGGGCCGGCGAGAGCCGCGACCTGATCATCGTGGCGCCCGCCACCGAGGGCTCCTACCCGTTCTTCAACACCGATCCCTCCAAGTACCGCGGAGTGCCCGGCGATCCGTGGGCGGGTGGGCAGCGAACCGAGCTCTTCGTCTCCGGGGCAGCAGCTCCCCAGACAGCACCGAACGATTGGGGCCTGTGATGACCGCATCAACTCGAACCTCCGCCGGCCACCGCGGCCGGCGCATCGCCACGGCGGGAGTGCTCGCCCTGGCGGCCTTCGGCGGGGCGACCGTGTCGTCGCCGGTCACGCCTAGCGTTGCCGCACCCCCGCCGAGCGAGGGCATCGTCTGTACCAACCCGTCGAACTCGAGCGCCGGGCACAAGAACTACGTGCTCACCGCGAGGGAGGGCGTGATCCAGATGCCCGACGGCAACAGCGTGTGGATGTGGAGCTACGCCGCCGGGAACGGGGCGTTCCAGTATCCCGGGCCGGTGCTGTGCCCGACGGCCGGTGACGTAGTGACAGTCACGTTGCGCAACCAACTACCGGTGCGCACCTCGGCCCAGTTCTACGGCATCGAAGGGGTGCAGGCCAACGGCATCGCCGCACTGCCGCAGTTCGACGGGACGGTGCTGCGCTCTCTCACCAGCGACGTCGCCCCGGGCGGATCGATCACCTACTCCTTCGCCGCCCCCAAGCCTGGCACCTACCTGTATCAGAGCGGCAACGATCCTGAACTGCAGGTCGAGATGGGTCTGGTGGGCGCGATGATCGTGAGCCCGCTCGCTCTTCCCGACCCGGACGTGGTCGCCGGTCTGCCGCCCGCCGAGGCCGGGTTCGCCCGCCTGGCCTACGACGATCAGGCCACGATGTACAGCGCCGAGCACGAGTACCTGCTGATGTTGACCGAGCTCGATCCCGACCTCCACTACGCCGTCGAGGAAGGCCTCGTGCTCAGCTCCGAGGACTACGCGGGCACCTACCACCCGCGCTACTTCATGCTCAACGGCCGCTCGTTCCCCGACACGGTGGCACCCAACGGCGCCGCGTGGCTCCCGAACCAGCCCTACGGCGCGATGGCCCACGTCGAGCCGTACGACGCCGTCACCAACCCGCTGCCCGCACTGATCCGGTACGTCGCCGTCGGCGGGGAGTCGTATCCGTTCCACCCGCACAGCAACCACGAGAAGGTCATCGCCAAGGATGGTCGCCGCCTGCTCGACGGCCCGGCCGACCTCTCGGCAGAGCGCTTCGCGATCGTGGTCGAGCCCGGCAGCACGGTGGATGCACTGTTCACCTGGGAACACGTCGAAGACCCCTACACCCAGGCCAACCCGATTCCGGTCCCGGCCCCCGAGGGCAACAACCTCACCGAGGGCGACCTCTACAGCGGTTCGCCGTACCTCGGCGCGCAGGGCAACCTCAACCCCGAGACGCAGGGCAAGAACGTGTGCGGCGAGTACTACCACGTCGCTCACAACCACAACCTGTCCGAAGCGACCAACTACGGCGCCGCCTTCGGCGGACATTTCACCCTGATCCGGGTCGACCCGGCAGACAGCACCAACTGCGGGAACGCATAGGAGACGACGATGCGACGAACCATCAAGACTCCCGCCCTTGCGGCGGCATTCCTCGGCCTCGCCGCCGTGGGCATCGGGTCGCTGGCAACAGCCGCCGACGGCGTCACCATCGCCGACAGGATGGGCAACCTCGGTGCCCTGATCGACGACGGCCTGAACGACGCCCCGGTGCAGGAGCTGGCCAACACGTGTGACGCTTCGTGCGAGCTATGGGCGCGTGACGCATGGATCGACGTGCCGGGTCTCGCCGACCCGGTGCACATCTGGGGGTTCACCGACACCTCCGATCCCGATGTGCTGCCGACGCTGCCCGGTCCCACGATCGTCGTCGAAGCCGGTGAGCCGGTGCTACACCTTCACCACCGATCAGGTCGGCACCAGCATCTACGCAGCCAACGCCGCCAACCCGAACGGCAACCGCCAGATCGCGATGGGTCTCGCCGGCGTGCTGGTGGTGCGCCCGCTCGAGTGCCCCGACGCGCTCGAAGAGACCGGCGGTTGCGCATATGGCGACCCGGAGACCGACGGCAACGCCGGCTCGTTGCTCGGCTACGAGGCCGGCACCGACATCTTCGACGAAGAAGCACTGGTCGCGCTGAACGACATCGACCTCGCCTACAACAACTCGGCCGACCCCCTCACCTTCGACATGACGAACTACAAGCCGACGGCGCATCTGATCAACGGCAAGGTGTATCCCGAGACCGACGTGATCGACACCCAGATGGGCCACAACCTGCTGCTGCGCTACGCCAACCTCGGTCTCGTCGATCACTCGATGGGTCTGGTCGGCAAGCACCAGCGCATCCTCGGCCGCGATGCGACGGCGCTGGCGCACGGTTCCGACGACGTCACCGTGCCGCTCAACGTCGGTCAGACGGTCGACGCGATGGTGAGCACCCCGCTCGAGGCGATGGCCGGCTACCGCTACCCGCTGGCCGATCAGGCCCGCCAGCCAGGATCCTCCAGTGCCGACGGAGCGCTGACGTTCCTCACCGTGTTCGGGCTCGAGGCCACCGAAGGCCTGCCGTTCGGCGACATCTGGGACCTCGTGGCCGCAGGCGGCGATCCCGGTTCCGGTTCCGAGACGTCTGGTTACGACGAGCTCTCTTTCGCCGGCTCGGCATCCGGCGGGCCGGCGTTCGCCGAGTACTCGATCGACGATCCCGGCACGGCGTTGAACTCGACCGGGCTTCCCGGCGAGGTCCTGCTAGCCCCAACCTTCGACTCCTTCTCCGGCACGATCCCGCTCGCCGAGCTCGCCACCCTGGCCAACGGCAACCACACGCTGTGGGTGCGGTTCTCGCTCGACGGGATCACCTGGGGCAACCCGACTGGCATCGCCTTCACGATCGACCGTGCCGGCCCGGTGGTGGCCCCGGTGGAGACCGACGTGGTCTACACCAACGGGTCCACCGACGTGGCCGTCACCGCCACTGCCGACGCCACGCTCACCGGTACCGGTGAGGTGTACGACGGAATCGCCACGATCGACATCTGCCCCGCCCTAGCCGACCAGCCTGTGGCGACCGGCATCGCGCTCGTCGCGAACGGTCCCGGCCCGAGCGGTGAGGGCCCGATCGTCGAACTGTCAGGGGTGGTCCCGGCGGCCGACGTTGCCGCACTCACCGAGGGCCCACACGTGATCAACGTCGCAGCCCGCGACACACGAGACCGGTGGAGCAACGACGGTTTGCCGAACGGGCTCGCCACGAGCAAGTGCGGCGAGGGCACGATCATCGTCGACAGGACTGCGCCGGCCACCTCGCTGGCGTCGGTCTCGCCGAACCCGAACGACGGCACGATGGCCTTCCCCGGCATCAACAGCTACCTCGACGTCGTGCGGATCGCCGCCACCGTCACCGATCCGACGGTGGTGGGTACGCCCTCCGGCGTCGGTCAGGTGGAGGGCTTCATCGACGATGGTCTGCTGCCGCTTCCCCTCGACGTGGCCGACTACGGCACCGGGTTCCTGTTCGCCGCCGCCGATGGCGTGTTCGACGAGTTGGTCGAGGAGGTGTACGCCGACATCCCGTTGGCGTCGGTGGCCTCGATGACCCCCGGTGATCACGAGATCTGGATCCACGGTCAGGACAGGGCGGGCAACTGGGAGTCGTTCGCGGCGACCGGCAACGCCACCATCACGGTGCTCGCCGGCGCACCGCAGGTGGCTGCGTACACGATGGCTCCCACCGTGGGCGACCCGCTGACCGTCGAGATCGGCGTCACCGCCGGTTCCTTCGGTGTCGGCGTCACCATCACCGGCTTCGAGTACTCGATCGGTGCTGCACCCATCGCTGCGGGCAGCGGAACTCCGGTGCTGGTCGCCCTTGCTGATCAGGGGGCCGTGGTCAGCACGGTGATCGGG
>VFMC01000396.1:4210-5632 GCA_006515795.1 Acidimicrobiaceae bacterium
GTGTGGGTGCGGGCGCAGGACTCGCTCGGCGTGTGGAGCCCAGCTGTCGGTCTGCCGAGTGCCGGCACCCCGACGGTCGGGCCCAGCCTGCTGGCAAACGGCACACCTAGCCTCAACCCGAACAACGTCCGTCGCCGCCTGTCCGGAACGGCCGTTGCCACGGCGGGCACGGTGGCTGCGGTCGAGTACTCGATCGGCGCCTCCCCGGCGGCTGCAGGAGCGGGTACGGCGATCACCAACGTTGCCACCACGGGTGCTTACAGTGTCACCCGTGCCCAGAACAACAAGTTCCCGATCGGCGCGGTGGTCTGGGTCCGGGCTCGCGATTCGCAGGGCAACTGGGGTCCGGCGACTTCGGTGACGGTGGTTGGCCCCTGATGCGCAAGTCCATTCGCGGCAGTGTCGGCAAGGTGGTGGCGAGCGTCGTACTGCTCGCCATCGCCGCCGCCACGGTCTGGATCGTGGGGTCACGTACCACGACGACAGCCGAGTCCTCGTCGTCGGCGGTTCCGCCATCGCCGGCGATCGAGGACCGGTATGGCGTGCGGTTCGTGGGCGCCTATCTCACCGCTGCCGGCGGCATGGTTGAGCTGGAGTACCAAGTGCTCGACGGCGACAAGGCTTTGGCGGTGCACACCGATGCGGCCGCGCCGATCGTCGAACAGAGTGGAATCGTGTTCGACACACCCGGCTTGGCCGGTCACGGTCACGCGAAGAAACCGCCTGAGGCGGGGCGCCGTGAATACGTGCTGCTGGCCAACACCAAAGGGCTGCTGTCGGTTGGTGAACGCATAACGATTCGGGTCGCCGACCTCACCCTGGACGGCGTGATCCTCGAATGAGACGGCGGCACGCTGTCGTGCTCAGCGTGCTCGTGTTCGCCCTCCTTTCCGTGGTCGGCTCGCCGCCTACGACCGTGTCGGCGCACGCCTCGTTCCTCGGTTCCGACCCCGCCAACGGTTCGGTGCTCGAAGTCGCGCCCGCGACGGTCCGGCTCGACTTCGACGAGGCGGTCCTCGCTCCCGCCAGTCGGGTGAGCTTGATCGAGCTCGGCGCCGCGGGCGAGGTCGACCTGCAGATCGGCGCGACCGATGGCGACCGCACGATCATCGCCACGCTGCCGGCACTCGAACGCGGCGCGTACGTGCTCCGCTTCGACGTGACCGATCCGGCCGACCTGCATCGCACGGTCGGATCGGTGTCGTTCGGCATCGGGGTTGAGGCACCGCCATCGGAAGCGCCCCGCCAGATCGCTGGATCGTTCCTCTCGATCGGGGGAGGAACGGTGGCCAGCATCTTGCTGGTGGTCGTCGTCGGCGCTTCGCTCCTGCTGCAGTTCGGCGCGGGCGAGGCCCTCGGCCGCGCCGGGCGCCGGCGCGTGGCCCGGTGGGCTGCGGTGGCGGCTGGGGCGCTGTCGGCGAT
>VFMC01000397.1 GCA_006515795.1 Acidimicrobiaceae bacterium
CGACACCGTCCATCACCGGCATCAGCAGATCCATCAGAACCACGTCGGGATGCAGCCGGCAGGCGAGGTCGACAGCCTCACGACCGTTCACGGCGGCGCCGACCACCTCCATGTCGTCGGCCGACATGAGGAACTGCTCGAGACCATGACGCACCATCGCGTGATCGTCGGCGAGCATCACCTTGATCATCGCTGCACCGCCACGTCGAGGCGCACCGTGGTGCCGGCGCCCGGCTGTGAGAGCACCTCCATCGACGCGCCGGCATCGGTCGCCAGGTCCTTCAACAGCTGCAAGCCGAGGTGGCCGGCCGAACGGCTCCGCTGCGCTTCCTCTGAGTCGAAGCCCCGCCCGTTGTCACGCACCTCTAGAACGTACCCGCCCGGACGCTCCTCCAGGTACACGGTGACGATGGTCGCGTTCGAATGCGCCTTCACGTTCCTGAGGGCCTCACGGGCAACGCGGAGGATCAACAGCTCCTCCAGGCGTGGCTCGGGTGCCTCGACGCGCACCTCGACGCCGCCGATCCTGAGCTCGCCGAGCAGGTCGCCGAGGCCGGCCACCCAACCCTCGGGAGGCACCGAGACCGGGTAGATCGAGTTCAACAGCGTGCGCAGGGTGCGCACCGTGGCCCGCGTCGCCCCCGCCAGTTCACGGAGCTCGTCGGACAACGGCTCCGGAGCCCGTTCCGCGTTGGCCGCCAACGAGAACCCGATGCCGATGAGCTCCTGCACGGCACCGTCGTGCACCTCGGCCGCGATGCGGCGCCGCTCGACGTCGCTCACGTCGATGGCGCGTTGCAACAACCGCTCCCGCTCGCGCTGGCTCTTGGCGAGCTGGCGGGCGAGCGACACGGCCAGCGGCACCTGCACCAAGCTGAGCAGCCCGAGCCCGGCGAGCAGCAGTGGGAAGAAACGACGCTGGAAGTCCTCGACCAGGTCGGTCACGTTCGAGTACGGGTAGTAGGTCTCCACGAGCAGCGGCTGCCCACTCGGGGTGCGCGTGCCCAGGTACACCTCGAGCAGCCGCGTCTGCCCGGCGGCGACCTCGAAGACGTTCTCGTCCTTTTGCAGATCGCTGACCTCGATGACCGCGCCCTGCGACTCGAACAGCTCTACCTCGGCAGGCTCGAGCTCGAACACACGGCCGATCAACCGCGGATCATCGGCCCAGAGAACCTCGCTGCCGGTCGACCAGATCTTCATCCGGACAACGTTGCGGTTCTCGATGAACTTGGCCGCCGCCGCTGAGAGCGTTTCCAGCGCCGCGGGGTCGTGAGCGACCACCGCGTCCGTGAGGAACGGCGCGAGGGCGACTCTGGCACTGAGCTCGGCCGACTCGCCGGCGTCCTTCTTGCCCTGGGCTAGGGCCGCGCTGCGCAGCGCCCACAACGAGAGCACGGCCAACAGCACGAAGACGATGACCGATCGCACCGCGGCCGCGACGATGACCCAACGGGTGGAGCCGCGCTTGAACCGGCGCGACCGCGCTGGAGCCGAATCCGGTGCCACGACAGGCGAGTGTAGGAGCGATCGGACGTCGGCCATTCGTCAGCCCGCCCTCGCCGCGTTCGACCGACGCCGGATCGTCACCGCGGCGACCGCGACGACCACGGCCCACATGACCGCGATCGGCACCACCAGCCCGGCCAGCCGCCGGTCGGACACGACGGTGTCCACCCGCGGCGCAGGAGGAGGCTCCACCGCGAACGTGGCGTCGAACGGTGGTGGCGCGAGCTCGTCGCGGGCGATCCTTGCCTTCAGCGTGTAAGCGCCGGGCGCCGGCAGCGACACGTCCTGCCACGACATCACGCCGTCCAGCGGCACGCCGTCGAGGCGCAGCACCTCGACCCCAGCTCCGTCGGCGATCGTGATGGTGACGCCGTCGATCGGACCGGGCGCCGGCCGGCGAGTGTCGAGCACCCGCACCTCCAGCAGGTTCGGGCCGGGCCGAGCCGGCAGCAGCGAAGCACTCACGACGAGATCGGCCACGTCGGCGGTGACCACCTGTGGCTGAGGGGGATCGAGTGGCAGGAACTGCTCTCCCCGTGCCGGCGGCGTGGCTGCCAGCACGGCGGCCAACACCAGCACGATCGCGGCGACCGCCATCTCGGCGCCGAGGAACCGGTCGCCGACCAGCCTTGCGCCGGCCACCCGGCGAGCGGCTCGCAGGCCGAGCACGGAGAGCAGGCCGAGGCCAACGATCTTGGCCACGATGGTGAGGCCGTACGTGGTGGACAGCAGAGCGGTGACCGTTTCGACCAACCGACCCGAGAGCAGCAGCCCCGACACGCCCACGCCGGCCAGCCCGAACGCTGCCGTCCGGCTGACGGCACGCCATAGTCGGGGGACGTCGTCGACCAGCTGCCGGCGAACTGCGACGGCGGCCACACCGACAGCCCCCACCCAGGCGCAGATCGCCGACAGGTGCACGAACCGGATGGCGATGCCCACCCAGCGGTTGCCGCCGATTCCGGTGTGGCCGGCGAAGGCGGCGATGGTGACGAACCCGAGCGCGATGACGCCGATGACCCGTTCGACCAGCACCTCACCGGCGCGTCGGTCGGCGCGCGACAGCAGGCGGCTCGCCCACCAGATGCCGGCCCAGAGCTGCACCCCGATGATGAACCGGCGGCCGGGGTCG
>VFMC01000398.1 GCA_006515795.1 Acidimicrobiaceae bacterium
CGTTCGCGGCGAGCGCCGCGCTGTTGGTAGCGACCACGTTCGTGGGCCCGGCAGCCCCGTCCATCGAGGCCGACGACGACCTGCTCGCCGCGGCAGGCATCGCGCCGAGCGAGTCGCTCGTAGCGCTCCGCCCCACCAGCACGATCTCGGTCGCGGCCACCGAGGGCGGATCGTCGCGAGCCGGGGTCACGCGGCACCGACCGACGCCCACCACGCGGCCGGCGATCTCGCCCACCACCGTGCCCGCCAGCAGCCCTCCCGCCGGCAGCCCCGCCGGAACCCCCGCCGCTGCTGCGAATGCGGTTGTGCCCACCACCACGATCGTCACCGAGCTGTCGCTGCCACCCCCACCGCCACGTCCGGCGCGCATCGTTGTGGCCGGCGATTCCACCGCGCTGTACGTGGCCCAGGGCCTGGCCACCTGGTCGCTCGCCCATCCCGACCACGGCCAGGTCAGCGTCGAGTGGTGCCAGGGTTGCACCTTCCTGCTCGAACCGGAGATCACCTCTTTCGACATCGAAGGCGTGCTCGACCAGTCGAAGATCACCATCGGCACCAACCTGCCGCGGGCAGTCGACGAGCTGCAGCCCGACGAGGTGCTGCTGATGGTGACCGTGAGCGACGTGGCCAACAGGCAGTGGAACGCCGAGGAGGGTCCGCTCGGCCCGCTCGACCCGCGCTTTCGCGAGCGCATGGCGCGGGCCTACGAGGCGCTCACCACGAGCCTGCTCGATCGCGGCGTGCCGAACGTGGTGTGGGTCATCCCGCCCACGCCGCTGCAGTTGTGGAACGAGCCCGAGATGAACGAGACCGCGCGGTACCTCGTGCAGCACGACGTCATCCGCGAGGTGGCAGCGGGCTTCGATCAGCGCGTGAGCGTGGTGGATCTCGACGCCTGGCTCACGGCCGGCGGCCACGTTCTCGACGACACTTGGCGCCGCGACGGTGTGCACTTCACCGACGAATCAGCAGGCTGGCTGGCCGAGCAGTACCTCGGCCCGCTGCTGGTGGGGTTGGCGACGCGGTCTTGACCGGCAGCTGATCAGCCGTGGTAGTCGTAGAAGCCGCGGCCGGCCTTGCGACCGAGCAGGCCGGCCTCGACCATCCGCGACAGCAACGGCGGGGGAGCGTAGAGCGGCTCCTTGAACTCGGTGTAGAGGCTGTCGGCCACGGCAAGCGTGGTGTCGAGCCCGATCAGGTCGGCCAGGTGCAACGGCCCCATCGGATGGTTGCATCCCTCCACCATGCCGGTGTCGATGTCGGTCGGCGTGGCGAACCCCGACTCCATCATCCTGATCGCCGAGAGGATGTAGGGGATCAGCAGCGCGTTGACGATGAAGCCGGCGCGGTCCTGGCTGCGGATCACCTTCTTGTGCAGCACATCGGTGGCGAAGGCCTCGGCGCGCTGCGCGGTTGCGGGCGATGTGAGCAGGCTGGTGACGAGCTCGACGAGCCGCAGCACGGGCACCGGGTTGAAGAAGTGGATGCCGACGACCTGCTCGGGTCGGCTGGTGGCGATGCCGAGCTTCATCACCGGGATCGAGCTCGTGTTCGACGCGAGGATCGCGGTCTCGTCGGTGACCACCTTGTCGAGCATGCTGAAGACCTCGGTCTTCAGCGCCTCGTTCTCGACGACTGCCTCCACGACGAGCTGCCTATCGGCGAGGTCACCGATGTCGGTGGTGAAGGTGATCCGGGCCAGGGCCAGCTCGCGCTCGTCCTCGGTCATCTTCCCGGCGCGAACACCGCGGTCGAGCGAGCTGGTTATCCGCTTGTGCCCGGCCTCCGCGGCCGCGGCGTCGACCTCGCGCACCACCACGTCGAGACCGGCGCGGCTGCACACCTCGGCGATGCCGGATCCCATCAGCCCACAGCCGACCACGCCGACCCGTCGCACCTCGTTCACCGCAACTTTGCTCATGGGCGTGATGATTGCATGACGGCCAACGCCGCGGCGACCGCGTGCCCGACGTTGAGCGAGTCGACTTCGTCGGCCATCGGGATGCGGACGTTGGCGTGATCGCCGAGGACGGCCTCGCTGAGACCTGGGCCTTCGGCGCCCACCACGAGCGCGAGTCGGGTGGGCCGGCCGGCGGCCAGGTGCGAGGCGATGGTGGGGGCGTCGCGCCGCGGGGTGAGCGCCCACGTCG
>VFMC01000399.1 GCA_006515795.1 Acidimicrobiaceae bacterium
GCGCTCGTCTCGCCCTCACCGACGCCGATCGCGACGGTCGCGACATGGTGATCGGGTGGATGCGCGACCTCGGCCTGCACGTCAGCGTGGACGCGATCGGAAACGTCGTCGGCACACGACCCGGAACCGATCCCGATGCCGCCGCCGTGATGACCGGATCGCACATCGACACGGTTCGTACCGGAGGACGCTTCGACGGCAACCTCGGTGTGCTCGCCGGGCTCGAGGTGATCGAGACGCTCGCCCAGCACGGGGTCGCCACCCGTCGCCCGGTGAGCGTCGCCTTCTTCACCAACGAGGAGGGCGCCCGCTTCCAGCCCGACATGCTGGGCAGCCTCGTCTACGTCGGTGGAATGGCGTTGGAGGAAGCACTCGACGGACGCGCCGCCGACGACGGCGCGGTCCTCGGAGACGAGCTCTGCCGGATCGGGTATGCCGGCCCACTTCCGTGTCCCACGGCCGCTGCTCCCTACGCCTACGTCGAGCTGCATATCGAGCAGGGACCAGTCCTCGAGGACGAGGGTGTCACCGTCGGTGTGGTCACCGGCGTGCAGGGCATCTCGTGGACCGAGATCACCATCACCGGGCAGGCGGCCCACGCGGGTACCACGCCGATGCGCCTTCGCCACGATGCAGGGTACGTCGCCGCCGAGATCATCGCCGGAGTGCGTGCCATCGCCCGCCAGATGGGCGGCACGCAGGTGGCAACCGCCGGTCGGTGCGAGTTCGCGCCGAACCTCGTCAACGTCGTGCCTGCAGGGGTGACGCTCACCGTCGATCTGCGCAACACCGACGAGCACATGTTGCAACAGGCGGAGCACCGTTTCGCGGTGCTCTGTGAACGGCTCGCCACCGCCGAGGGCGTGTCGATCGCGTCGCGTTCGCTGGCGCGGTTCCAGCCGGTCGACTTCGACGAGCGGATGATCGACCTGGTGCACAGCACGGCAGCGCGACTGGGACACACCACGATGCGGATGCCATCGGGCGCCGGCCACGACGCGCAGATGCTGGCCCGCCTGTGCCCGACGTCGATGATTTTCGTGCCCAGCGTGAACGGTCTGTCACACAACATCGCCGAGCTCACCGAGGCACCCGACCTGCAGGCCGGCGCCGACGTGTTGTTGCAGGTGATCCTCGAGCTCGCCACCGCCGAACCGCTGTCGCCGGAGCACCGATGAGCCCGAGCGCGTGAAGGGCGCCGGCCGGAGCCGGCGCCCTTCAGCTCAGCGGATCGTGATCGCTGGTAGATCAGCTCGTCAGAGACCGATCGACTCGTCGATGAACTGGTTGGTCACGATGTCTTCGGCCTTCAGGCCGTCCTTCGGTGGCTGACCGAGGGCGGTGTAGACCGGGATCGCCTTGGCGATGAGCGCGTTGACGCGGTCGAGGTCGAAGTTGCCGACGGTGGAATCGGGACCGTTGGCGACGAGGCCGTCGCCCTTGATCGTGGCCACTCCGTAGTCGGCTACACCCTGCGTGTACACCCAGCCGTTGTCGAACTTGGCAACGGCGTCGAGGACGATCGCGTTGGCCGCGGCAGGATCGGCGAGGTAGTCGACGCTCGACTGCTGGATCATCGGAACCAGCTTGGTGAAGCAATCGGCGTACTTCGTGACGTTCTCGGGCTTCGTGGCGATCGACTCGGCGTAGTTCTCCCAGCCGGCGTCGTTGATGTACGCGTACGAGACGGGCTTCATCCAGTCGGCAACGTCGTTGGCGTAGATGTACGGCTCGGCCGAGCCGAAGCCCTGCTGCGCCGAGGCGCCTTGATCGGCGATGAACAGCGCCGGCGTTCCGTCGTAGGACCCGTCGACCTGATCGTTGGAGAGGATCCCCTCGGCCAGGAAGTACTCCATGTAGGCCGCGCCACCGAAGTAGCGGACCAGGATGCCTTCCTTGCCGACGTCGGCGATGGTCTTCACGTCAGGGTAAGTGGCCGGATCCCACATGATCATCTGCGGGTTCTTCTCGAAGCCCGACTCGATGGCCACCGTCGGGAACTCCACGGAGTTCTGGATCGCCTCGTCGGTGTACACGTAGCCCAGCAGGATGCTGTCGTCGGTGTACATCTGCGAGGTGACCGTTGTGAAGCCGATCGCGGGGCCACCGGAGCGCACCTCGAGATCGACACCGGTGTCGCCGTGCTCGGCCTCGGGGTTCCAGTCGGTCTGGATGACGACCGTCTCGGGGCAGACACCGGCGAGGCTGCCGGCGGCGCTTGCTTCGGTTCCAGCGGGCGCGGTGGTGCCTGCTGGGGCATCGGTGCCTGCTGGGGTTTCGGCGTCGTCTCCACAGGCGGCGAGGGCCAATGCCCCGACGACCGAGAAGGCGATCAACGAACGGGTGTGGCGTTGTTGCATCTGTTCTCCCTTTGAATCCTGGTTGTTCACGCTGCTTGGTTGGTGGCTGTGCTGGTGCTCAGCCGTTCTTGCGGGTCGACTCGTACCACCGTCCGACGACGATGTTGCCGAGCCACCCGAAGAAGATGAAGACGGTGATGCCGAGCACCGCCGCCAGGATGAGCGCCCCGTACATCTGCGGGAACTGCGCCCGTGAGCGGTACGAATCGAGCAAGATCCCGACGCCCTTGTCGCCGCGCTTGAAGAAGATCTCGCCGACGATCGCGCCGATCACCGACAGACCGGCGGCGATGCGGAAGCCGGTGAAGATGGTGGGCATCGCGTTGGGGAGCTGCAGCTTGGTCAACCTCGTCCAGCGCGACACGTGGGAGAGGGTGAACAGGTCGTGCTGGCCGCGCTCGGCCGAGAGCAGGCCGAACAGCGTGTTGGACACGATCGGGAACAGCGAGATGATCACGCACACGAAGATGCGCGACGGGATGTCGAAGCCGAAGATCGAGCCGATGATCGGCACGAGGGCCAGGATCGGCATGGCCTGCATCGCGACCAGGTACGGCCAGATCGAGCGCTCGAGCCAGCGGGCCTGCGACATCACGATTGCCAGGCCCATGCCCACGACGATCGCGATGAGGAGCCCCTCGAGGGCCACCCGCGCCGTCCAGTACAGGCCCTTCAAGAGCGCCTCGCGATTCCTGGCATCGAGGAAGCTGTCGTTGATCACCCGGTG
>VFMC01000400.1 GCA_006515795.1 Acidimicrobiaceae bacterium
AGACTCCAGCACAACGATTCGAACGACTCGTCGCGACCACCCCCTGAAACCAAGTGTCGCCAAACCCTCGGCTCGTGTCGCCGAACCCCCCGCCGGCACCGAGGTGACGGGTCGGGAGATCGGAACTACATTCGAGCGACGTGCACCCGATCGAACGCTTGCGGTACGTGGCGAGGGCGTCCGGCGGCGACCAGCGGATGCTCGTGCGCGAAACCGCCGGCGCGATCCGGGGTCTCCAGCTCGAACCGGCCGGACTGGTGATCGCCTGCCGGCGGATCGTGGAGCGTCACCCCACGTCGGGCCCGCTCTGGTGGTTCTGCTCGTCGCTGCTCACCTCGGCCCATCCCTTCGACGTGGCCTACGAGCTCGCTGCCGAGGTGGAGAACGATCCCACACCCGACCACCTGTACTCGCTGCTGCCCGACGACGCCACGGTGTGCGTGGTCGGTTGGCCCGACCTCATCGGCGATGCGGTCATGCGCCGCGGCGACGTCCGAGTGCTCGCGGTGGACGCCAACGACGAAGGCACTTCGTTCGTTCGTCGACTGCATCGAGCCGACATCGATGCCGAGGTGGTGCCACCGGCCGGCGTCTCGGCCGCCGTCGTGGCCGCCGATCTCGTACTGATCGAGGCGATGGCCGGCGGTCTCACCGAGGTGATGGCCACACCGGCATCGCGGGCGGCGGCCTCGGTGGCATGGTGCAGCGAGGTGCCCACGTGGTTGGTCGCTGGTCGCGGCCGATGCCTGCCCGAGCAGCTGTTCACGGCCATGTCCGTTCGCCTCGCGGATCGGCGCGTGCCATGGGATGCCGAGGCCGAGTCGATGCCGGTCGGTCTGTTCTCGGCAGTCATCGGGCCTGCTGGGCTCGTCGATGCGTCCCCGGAGCACACCCTTGCGCCGGAATGTGCCACGGCACCGGAGCTCGTTCGTACCAGTCCGATGTGAGCGATTCGAGGGGGAGTTCTCAGCGCTGACCCGAGCGCGGCGGCTGCATCGCGGCCGCGTCGGCCAGTGCCTGGGCGAGGTGGAGATCGCCGTCGGCGATGAGGCCGACAGTGACTCGAATGTGCGGATGGTCGTCGCGGACCATGAACGGTTCGCCGGGAGCCGCGCCGATTCCTTGCGCGGCAAGCGTGAGCAGCGCCGACCGCTCGTCGCGCACCTGCATCCACAGGTTGATGCCGTCGGAGCCGGTCACTGGTACCTGGGCCCGCTCGAGCACCTGCATCACCGTCGCCCGTCGCCGTGCATACTCGTCGCGCGCGGCCCGCACGGTGTCGATCGTGTGCTCGTGGGTGAGCATCTGCAACAGCATCGCCTGCAGGATGCGGCTGCTCCAGCCAGGCCCCAGCAGCCGCCGATTCGCCACTGCCGTCACCACCTCACCCGCTCCGCCGACCGCGGCGAGGCGCAGATCGGGTCCGTGGCTCTTGGAGTAGCTGCGGATGTGCACGGTGCGGCTCGGCAGCCATCGCCCGAGGCTCACGAGCCCGCCGCTGGCGATGTCGCCGGAGTGGTCGTCTTCGACCAACGTAACGCCGGGCCCGTCGGCGATGAGGATGTCGGCAAGCACCTTGGCGCGCCGGGTGCTCATCGTGACGCCGGTGGGATTGTGCGCTCTTGGCTGCATGAACAGCGCGGTCGGTTTGTTGCAGAGGGCCGCACACAACTGCTCGGGGACCATTCCCTCGTCGTCGAGGTCGACGCCGATGACGTCGGCTCCGAGCTGTTCGAGGAGGTCGAGCAGCGGCGGGAAGGTCGGGTGTTCGACGACCACCCGGTCGCCCAGTCGCACAACCACCTCGGCCACCCGGTCGAGGCCGTCGAGTGCGCCGTCGACGACCGTCAGCTCCTCGGCGGCAAACGGCCAGCCGTGGCGGAGGCGTTGCTCGAGCTCGGGCAGCACGGCGTGATCGAGGTAGCTAGATGTGAGCGACTGCTGGCTGAGGGCCGCGATGACCGGGCTCAGGTCGGGTAGCAGCGTCGGATCGGGCGTTCCGGTTGAGAGGTCGATGGCGAAGTGGCCGGGACCCTCGGTGATGCGGCGGTAACGCCTCGGCGATCCGCGGCCTGTCGGCTGGCGCACGAACGTGCCCTGTCGACCCCGCGCGTCGATCGCCCCGACGAGCGCCAGC